>NZ_JBFBGS010000022.1:17068-148692 GCF_040684795.1 Kitasatospora sp. NPDC089797
GGTCTCCGCCCCCCCGGGGGGGGGGGGGGGCCTCGGGTGTTGGGCCCCGGCCCCCCCCCGCCGCGTCGTACGGGCTCGCTCGTCCCACGGGTCCCGCCGTGCGGTTCGCACTACCGGGCTCGCACTACCGGGCTCGCACTACCGGGTTCGCGGTGCGGGGTCCCGGGGCGGGGGCGGCGCCCGGGGTCAGGCCTTGGCCCGCAGGCCGCCGAGGACGAGCTTCCAGACCGCGGCGAAGCGCGCGTCCGCGGCCGGCTCGGACCAGGTGGCCGCGAAGGCCGGGTCGTGGAAGGGGGCGGTGGCGTCGAAGACGGCGCGCGCGGTGGTGAGGATGTGCGCGGGCTTGAACTCCTTGCGCTCCACCCCGTCCTGGAAGATCTCGCCGATCTGCTGGACCAGGGTCTCGATGTGCGCGTCCACGACGGTGCTGTTCTCCTCGGCCAGCACCAGGTAGGTGGCGAACAGCTCCGGGTCGTCCAGCGCCTTCTTCCGCTTGGCCGCGAACAGCTTGGTCAGCCACTTCTCGAGGCGCTCGGTGGCGTTGCCGGGCTCGTTCTTGACGGCCGTCAGGTCGTGGTGGGCCTGGTCGAGCCAGCGCTGGGTGACCGCCTCGCGCAGGGCCGCCTTGCTGGGGAAGTGGCGGTAGACGCTGCTGTGGCTGACGCCGATCTCCCGGGCGACGTCCACGACCGTGGCCTTGGCCGGGCCGAACCGCCGGAGGACTTCCTCCGCCGTGCTCAGGATCTGCTCGGCGGTGAGTGCGGTGTCCGTGGTCACGGGGTCGTCCTTAGGGTCGTGGGGTCAGGGTGCTGCGGAGGGTTTCCGCTGGTCAGCGTCGATTCGGTCAGCGCTCGCTGTCCAGGCGCGCCATCTGGGCGGCAGCGTACCGGTCGCCCGCCGCGGCGCCGGCGGGGACGGCGGCCTCGATGGCGGTGAGGTCGGCCGGGGTGAGCGTCACGTCCAGGGCGCCGAGGGCCTCGGTCAGGCGGTCCCGGCGGCGGGCACCGATCAGCGGGACGATGTCCTCGCCGCGGGAGGCCACCCAGGCGATGGCGACCTGGGCGACGCTCGCCCCCTTCGCGTCGGCGACCGTGCGCAGGGCCTCGACCAGGGCGAGGTTGTGGGCCAGGTTCTCGCCCTGGAAGCGCGGGCTGGCGCCGCGGAAGTCGGTGTCGGCGAGCGGGCGGTCCGGGCTCCAGTGGCCGCTGAGCAGGCCGCGGGAGAGCACGCCGTAGGCGGTGATGCCGATGCCGAGCTCCCGGGCGGCGGGCAGGACGGCGGCCTCGATCGATCGGGTGAGCAGCGAGTACTCGATCTGCAGGTCACTGATCGGGTGGACGGCGGCGGCGCGGCGGAGCGTGTCGGCGCCGACCTCGGACAGGCCGATGTGGCGGACGTAGCCGGCCTTGACCAGGTCCGCGATGGCGCCGACGGTCTCCTCGATCGGGACGGCCGGGTCGAGGCGGGCCGGACGGTAGACGTCGATGTGGTCGGTGCGCAGACGGCGCAGGGTGTAGGCGAGCGCGGTCTTGGTGGCGGCCGGGGTGGTGGTGTAGCCGAGCCACTGGCCGGCCGGGTCGCGCTGGGCGCCGAACTTCACGCTGATCTGGACGCTCTCGCGGTCGCGGCCGCGCAGGGCCTCGTGGATCAACAGCTCGTTGTGGCCCATTCCGTAGAAGTCGCCGGTGTCGAGGAGGGTGATCCCGGCGTCCAGGGCGGCGTGAACGGTGGCGATGCTCTCGGCCTCGTCGGCCGGGCCGTAGAGGTCGGACATGCCCATGCAGCCGAGACCGACGGTGGAGGTGAGCGGTCCCGAGGTGCCGAGGGTGCGCTGGGCGGGGCGGGCGGGCGAGGTCATGGGGGTGCTCCAGGGACGGGTGCCGTGCCGGATGGCGGGGGCAGTGTGACCCGGGTCTCACTATGGCACGACAGCGAACAGAATTCAAAATCTGTTCGCTGTCTTTTGTCATCTGTTCGCGGCGGTCCCGGAGGTGCGCCGCCGGCGGTGGACGTCGGGCCCCGGGGGCTGTGGGTGGGAGCCCCGGGGGCTCTGGTCGCCCGCCTAGGAGTACGGCCCCGGCAGGCGCAGCAGGTGGGCCCGAGCGGGCGGCAGGTTGCGCCACACCGTGCGCTCGCCCAGTCCGTACGTGGCCTCGAAGCGCCGCAGCAGTCGCACCACCGCACGGTGGCGGGCGCCCCGGCGGGGGCCCGAGACGAGGGTGCGGGCCGTCGTCGTGCCGAGGTAGCCGAAGTAGGTCAGCTCGCCCCCGGGGGTCAGCAGGCGGAGGTAGAGGTCGAGGATGGCGCGGACCCGGGCCGGCTCGAAGTTGGTGAACGGCAGCCCGGAGACGATCACGTCGTACCGCTCGCCGTCGGCCCCCTGGCCGGTGCCGGCCTCCTTTCCGGTGTCGTCGTGCTGTCCGGTGTCCGTTGTCCCGGCCGCCTCCGGCAGTTCCTCCACCCGGCAGGCCGACAGCCGCAGTCCCACCCCCGCGGGGCGCGCGGCCAGCACCGGGTCCTCCCGCAGCCGGTCGGCGAACCGCGGGTTCGCCTCGACCACGTGCAGCCGGTCGCCCGGGCGCAGCACCCGGGCCAGGCGACGGGTCACCACCCCCGTCCCGGCGCCGACCTCCAGCACCGAGATCGGCCGGTTCGGCCGACTGGTGACCGGGACCACCAGTGCGCTCACCAGATCCGGCCCGCTCGGCGCCAGCGCACCGGTGTCGTGGAAGGTGCGCAGCGCCTCGGCGAGGAACAGCAGGCGGTCCCCACCGTGCGGTGAACCGTGCGAACTGCCGTGCTGTGGGAGGTGATCCGGGCGGAGGTGCAGCTGTTCGGTCGTCATGCCGTCGATGCTAGGGAGTCGACGGACGCACGGGATCGGCCGGTGAGCGGCGCCGACCCCCGACCAAAGTCGAGGGTGCGGCTGTCCGGGAGGAGGGGGTGCGGGCCGCCGCCCGCCCGTAGCATCGGGCGGACGGCGGCGGACGGCGGCGAGGTGCCGGGGCGGACGCGACCTGAGCGGCCGGGTCGCAGCCGGGCATGAGCCGGTCGGGCAGGAGCCGGGCGGGAGTTGGGCGGGAGTTGGGCGGGGCCGGACGGGAGGAGCCCGATGCGCACAGGTCTGCTCGGATGGTACGGGCCGGAGCACCGGCCGTGGGCCGACACCCTGTTGCTGCTCGGCATCCTCGCCCTCGCTGCTGAGGAGGGCCTCTTCCAGTGGCTGCACATCGACGGTCCGCTGCGCTGGCCCCGGACGGCGGTGGCGGCGCTCGCGGCCCTGTCCCTGCTGTTCATCCGCCGCCATCCCGTCGTCTCGGCCGTCCTGCCGGTGCTCACCGGCGGCCTGTTCAACCGGGCCTTCCCCGGCCTGTTCAGCGTCTTCCACCTCGCGTTCCTCGGCCGGACCGGCCCGGCGGCGGTCGGTGGTGCGGTGATCGCCGTGGTGAGCGCGACCAGGGCGGATTCGCTGGTCGGCTGGGCCGGCAGCACCGGCTCCCAACTCCTCGTCCAGGCCGCCGCGCTGTCCTTCGGGCTGTGGCTGCACGGTCGCCGGATGCTGATCCGCACGCTGCACGCCCAGGTCGAAACCCTGCGCCGGGAGCGGGAGTTGCGCGCCGAACAGGCCCGCTCCGCCGAACGGGCCCGGATCGCACGGGAGATGCACGACGTGCTCGCCCACCGGCTGAGCCTGCTGGTGCTGCACGCCGGGGTGCTGCGTGACCAGGCCCTGGCCGGGACCGTCGCCGCCGACCCGGAGCGGCTCACCCACCGGCTCGAACTCCTGCGCACCACCGCCGCCCGCTCGCTCGACGACCTCCGGGACGTCCTGGGCGCCCTGCGCGCCGACCCGTCGGAGTCGCCCGTCGCGGTGGGGCTGCCGGGCGCATCGGGGGTGCCGCGGGCGGCAGGGTCGGCCGCCGTCGAGGCCCGGCTGCCCGCGCCGTCCCGGCCACCGGAACCGCCCGGACCGCTCGGCCCGGCGCGCGTCCCGGCACCCGCGCTGCGCGACCTCACCGAACTCGTCGACGAGGCCCGCCAGGCCGGACAGCAGGTCGAACTCTCCCTCTCCGGCGACCCGGAGGCCGTGCCGACCACCCACCGGCTCGCCGTGCACCGGGTCGTCCAGGAGGCGTTGACCAACGCCCGCAAGCACGCGACCGCCGCGCCCGTCACCGTCCGGGTCGGTTACGGCGGCCCGGCGACCACCGTCGAGATCCGCAACGGGTCCGGCCCGGCCTCGCCGAACGGTTCCGAAGGAGGCGGCGGTGGCGAGTACGGGCAGGGCGGTGGCGGTGGCGGTGGCGGTGGCGGGTACGGGCAGGGCGGAGGCGGTGGGTACGGGCTGGTGGGGCTCCGTGAACGGGTCGGTGCGCTCGGCGGGCACCTGGACGCGGGGCCGGACGGCGCCGGCGGCTTCCGGGTCTCGGCCCGGTTGCCCACGCCGGACCGGCCACCGCAGACGGTGCCGCCGCCGGGGGCCGCGTCGGCCGCCGCCCTTGTCCCCACCGCCGCCGACGACTTGAGTTCGCAGCCGAAGGACCCCGATCCGACGGGCGTCGATCCCAGGCGCCCTGATCCGAAGCACCAGCCCCCGCAGCCGAAGGACGCCGCATGATCCGCACGATGGTGGTCGACGACGACGCACTGGTGCGCCTCGGCCTGGTCGACCTCCTCGCCCAGGACCCGGCGCTGACCGTGGTCGCCGAGGCCGCCGACGGACTGCAGGCCGTCGAGCTCGCCCGGGGCCGACGGATCGACGTCGCGCTGATGGACATCCGGATGCCCCGGCTCGACGGGATCGCCGCCACCCGGCGGCTGCGCCAACTCCCCGACGCCCCGCGGGTCATCGCGCTCACCACCTTCGACCTGGACGAGTACGTGTACCAGGCGCTCGCCGCCGGGGCCGACGGCTTCCTGCTCAAGGACACCCCGCCCGCCGAGATCGCCCGGGCCGTCCACGTGGTCGCGGCCGGTCAGGGGATGCTGCACCCCGCCGCCGCCCGGCGGCTGATCGACCGGTACCACCAGGTCGGTGCGCCCCGGGCGGTCGCCGCCCGCAGCCGGATCGCCGGGCTCACCCCGCGGGAGACCGACGTGCTGCGCGAGGTCGCCGACGGGCTGTCCAACGCCGAGATCGCGGGCGTGCTGGGGATGCGGGAGAGCACCGTCAAGGCGCACGTCAGCCGGATCCTGACCTCCCTCGGAGTGGCCAACCGGGTCCAGGCGGCCCTGCTCGCACGGGATGCGGGGCTGGTCGGGGACGGCGCCTGACGGTGGGCGCTCGGGAGGGCAGGGCGGGGCGCACCGTCGGACGGTGTTCATACGGATGTTCCCCGGCCGTCGGTTCGGGCCGGGCCGCGGGCTTCCCTGAGCCGTCGCGTGCCTCCGGTTCGTACCGCCCGCTGAGCCGTTGTCACCCATCCGGCGTGGAAATGCCGTGCCTTGGCGACTTGCGCTGCCGAACGCGGGCGGCGGGTCCATGGTGGAGATGGGTGCGATCCGGCGACCGCGCCCGCGCGTCGATCCGGGCCCGGCCCGTCGGGCGTCCGCCGCTTCCGCCGACGGCCGCCCGAAACCGGGGCCCGTACCGGCACGCTGGGAACAGGGCCACCTCGCAGGAAACCGAACGGTTCTTCTAGGCTCACATCTCGGCTTCCCTGCGACGGTCCGGCCACTGCGCCCGTCACGAGGAGGCCGCCGTCCACGGGGCTCCGGGCGGACCGGGGCCACCGGATCGAGCGAGGAGGACGCAATGCCAAGCACGCCGCCCAGCCGTTCCACCGCACTTGGGCCAGACGGGCCGTTCCGACGGGCCGTCGACCATCCCGGCCGACCGGTGCGGTCCGGCCGGGTCTGGTCCCCGGGCGGGGGCGGTCGGCCGGTCCGGCCGCTGAATATCGGCTGCGGCCGCGGAGGCGAGCGTTGAGTCCCCAGATCGTCGGGGCGCCGGCCGCGCCGGGTGCCGCTGCGGAGCCCGGACGGGTGCCGGTGACCGTTCCCGCCGCCGTGGACGGTGCGGCCCTGGGCGTGGCCCCGGGCGCTGCCGGCGGTCCGGCCGCCGTCGGTTCGCCCGCTCCCGTTCCTGCCGCTGCCCCTGCCGCCACGGCTGCCGCCGCGACCGCCACCACGGCTGTCACCGGTGCGTCTGCCAGGGGCGTCACCGCTCCGGTCGACCCGACCGCCGGCTCCAAGGCCGCGCGCGTCAACTCCACCGCTGCTGCGGCCCGCTCCACCGCTGCGGCCCGCTCCACCACCGCGACCGCGGGTTCGACCGCTGCCGCGAGTGCGGGTCCGACCGTCGGCCCGGCCGTGGGTTCGACCGCCGGTTCGCCCGCCGCCGCGGTGACCGCCTCCGCTACCACCGCGGCCCTGCCCGGACTGCCGCAGGCGCTCAGCACCCGGGCCCGCACCCTGGCCGGTGCCGTCCGGCGGCGCTGCACGGAACTGGCCGGGATCGAGTCGCCGAGCGGCGACGCCCCCAGACTCGACGCGCTCGCGGAGGAGTTGGCGGCCGGCTTCCGGGCCACCGGGGCCACCGCCCGCCGTGAACCCGGGCCGGCCGGCGACCACCTGGTGCTGGAGTGGGAGGGGCGGGACGAGACCCTGCCGCACCTGCTGATCGTCGGCCACCACGACACCGTCTGGCCGGTCGGCACCCTGGCGGACTGGCCGGTGACCGAGCAGGACGGGCGGCTCACCGGGCCCGGCGTCGTCGACATGAAGGGGGGACTCGCGATCCTGGAGGGCGCGTTGGCGCTGCTCGCGGATCTGGGGCAGCGGCCGCACCGCACCGTGCGGCTGGTGGTGGTCTCCGACGAGGAGGTCGGCAGCCCGGACGGGCGGAGCCTGGTCGAGCGCCAACTGCGCGGTGCGGCGGCGGTGCTGGGGTTGGAACCGCCGCATCCGGACGGGCGACTGAAGACCGCGCGGCGCGGCAGCACCCGGGTGCGGCTCACCGTCACCGGGCGGGAGGCTCACGCGGGCAACGACGCCCACGACGGGGTGTCGGCGGTGGACGAGCTGGTCGATCAGCTGGTGCTGGTCCGCGGCCTCGCCGGTCAGCCCGGCACCGAGCTCAACGCCGGTCGGATCAGCGGGGGTTCGCGGGCGAACGTGATCGCCGGACGGGCCGAGGCGGAGCTCGGCCTGCGCTTCTCCACCGCCGAGGCGCAGCGCCGTACGCTCGACAACCTGGCCCGGCTGACCGCGTTGCGACCGGGGGCACGGGTGCGGACGGAGGTGCTGTCCAGCCGCCCGGCCTGGCCCGAGCGGACCGGCAACCCCCTGCTGCGGCACGTGCGTTCGCTCGCCGCGGTGCTCGGGCAGCAGCTGGACGGCGCCCCGGCGGGCGGCGCCGGGGACACCAACCTGCCGGGCTCGCGCGGGCTGCCGACGCTGGACGGCTTCGGCGCGGTGGGAGCCGGGGCCCACGCCCGGCACGAGTACATCCGGCTGGATCAGCTCGCACCGCGGATCGCCCTGCTGGCGGCGCTGCTCGCCGTGCCGCTGCCGCGGCTGCGGGATCGTGGTGAGGGGTGAGCCGGGGCGGGCGAGGAGCCGTGTCGGCAGCTGACGGGTAACGGCTGACGGAAGACGGGCGACGGCTGACAGATAACAGGTAACAGATAACAGCTGACAGATTTCAGATTCTGTCAGCTGTTATCTGTTTTTTGTTCTCCGGCGTCGGGCCCGCGCGCCGGCCATCCCTTGCCATCCCTCCGCCTCGCCGCGCAGAATGGTACCGACCGAACGGTCAGTCGGTAGCGAAGGCGTGAAAGGGGACCGCGGTGACAGCAGAGGTGGCCGAGGCGGTCCCGGTGCAGCCGCCCGAGGACCGGTTCGACGCGGTGATCGCCGCCGAGCAGCGGATCGAGCCCAGGGACTGGATGCCGGACGCCTACCGGGCCACCCTGATCCGCCAGATCGCCCAGCACGCCCACTCCGAGATCATCGGCATGCAGCCCGAGGGCAACTGGCTGACCCGGGCCCCGTCGCTGCGCCGCAAGGCCATCCTGCTGGCCAAGGCCCAGGACGAGGCGGGCCACGGCCTCTACCTGTACGCGGCTGCCGAGACCCTCGGCGTCGACCGCGCCGAGCTCACCGAGAAGCTGATCAGCGGCCGCCAGAAGTACTCCTCGATCTTCAACTACCCGACCCTCACCTTCGCCGACGTCGGTGTGATCGGCTGGCTGGTGGACGGCGCCGCGATCTGCAACCAGGTCCCGCTCTGCCGGTGCAGCTACGGTCCGTACGCCCGCGCGATGGTGCGGATCTGCAAGGAGGAGTCCTTCCACCAGCGCCAGGGCTACGAACTCCTGATGACGCTGATGCGCGGCACCGAAGGCCAGCGCCGGATGGTCCAGGACGCCGTCGACCGCTGGTGGTGGCCGTCGCTGATGATGTTCGGCCCGCCGGACGCGGACTCCCCGAACACCGCCCGCTCGATGGCCTGGCGGATCAAGCGCCACACCAACGACGAGCTCCGGCAGCGCTTCGTCGACATGACCGTCCCGCAGGCCGAGCACCTGGGCGTCACCCTCCCCGATCCCGCACTGCGCTGGAACGAGGAGCGCGGCGGCTGGGACTTCGGCGAGCCGGACTGGTCCGAGCTGACCAGGGTCATCCAGGGCCGGGGCCCGTGCAACACCCAGCGGATCGACCGCCGCCGGGCGGCTCACGAGGACGGCGCCTGGGTGCGCGAGGCGGCCGTCGCCTACGCCGCCAAGCGCGCCGCCGAAGAAGCCGAGGAACAGGAGAACGGAAAGTGACCGAGCACGTCCCCGGGTCCCAGCCGCAGGCGCAGTCCCGCCCCCAGCCCCGCCCCCAGTCCCAGTCCGCTCAGGGGTCCAGGGCCGGCTGGCCGCTGTACGAGGTGTTCGTGCGCCCCCGGCGCGGCCTGAACCACGTCCACGTCGGCTCCCTGCACGCCGCCGACGACCGGATGGCGCTGCTCGCCGCCCGGGACCTGTACACCCGCCGCAACGAGGGCGTCAGCCTCTGGGTGGTCCGCTCGGACGCGATCACCGCCTCCACCCCGGACGAGCGCGACCCGTTCTTCGAGCCCAGCGGCGACAAGGTCTACCGCCACCCGACCTTCTACGACATCCCCGAGGATGTCCCGCACATCTGACGGGGGAACCACCGTGCCCGACCACACCACGCCCGCCGCGTCCGCCGCTTCCACTGCGCCTGCCGGATCCGCCGGATCCGCCGGATCCGCGGCCGAGGACGACCACGTCTACCTCAGCCTCGCCGGAGCCACCCCCGGCCCGGAGGGCGAGGGCCGCTGGGCGTACGGCACCGGCTTCGCCGACCCGCTGCTCGGCGTGGACACCACGCTGCCCGCGGGCCTGGACGGCGCCGACCTCGCCGCCTACTGCCAGATGCTCGGCGACGACGCCCTGGTGCTCTCCCAGCGGCTGATCGAGTGGTGCACCCGGGCGCCCGAGCTGGAGGAGGAGGTCGCGCTCGCCAACCTCGGCCTCGACCTGCTCGGCCAGGCCCGGCTGCTGCTCACCCGGGCCGGTCAGGCGGACGGCTCCGGCCGCACCGAGGACGACCTGGCGTACTGGCGGGAGGACCACGAGTTCCGCAACGTCCGGCTGGTGGAGACCCCGAACGGGGACTTCGCCCACGCGGTCGCCCGGCTGCTGCTGTTCGCCACCGCCCGCGGCGCGCTGTACGAGGCGCTGGCCGCGCACCCGGACCCGGTGCTGGCCGCGGTCGCCATCCGGGGCGTCAAGGAGCTGGCCTACCACCGCGAGTACGCCACCGCCTGGACGCTGCGGCTCGGCGACGGCACGCCGTACTCGGCGGAGCGGATGCAGGCGGGGCTGGACGCGGTCTGGCCGCTGCTGGACGAGCTGTTCACCGGCCACCCGGTCGAGCTGCGGGTCGGGATCGACCCGGCGCCGCTGCGCGAACCGGTGCTGCGCGAGCTCGCCGCCGTCATCGCCGAGGCCGGGCTGACCGTGCCGGACGTCCCGCCGCTGGCCACCGTGCTGGGCCGGGCGGGCCGCGACGGCGTGCACACCGAGGCGCTCGGCCCGCTGCTCGCCGAGCTCCAGGTGGTGGCCCGCGCCCACCCGGGGGCGACGTGGTGACCGGCACCGCGGGCACCCTCCGCGATCGGGCCTGGGAGGTCGCCGCGGCCGTCCCGGACCCGGAACTGCCCATGCTCACCCTGGCCGACCTGGGCGTGCTGGCGGAGGTCGAGGTGGACGCGGCCGGCGGCACCGTGACCGCCTGGCTGACCCCGACCTACTCGGGCTGCCCGGCCGTCGCGGAGATGGCCGCCGACGTCGACCGCCGGCTGCGCGCCGCCGGCTACCCGGACGTCCGGGTGCGGCTGCGGCTGGACCCGCCGTGGTCCACCGACCTGATCACCGCCGAGGGCCGTCGCAAGCTCGCCGGGGCGGGCATCGCCCCGCCGCGCCCGACCTCGGCCGTCGCCCCGCCGCGCCCGACCTCGGCCGTCGCCCGGCCACGCCCGACCTCGGCCGTCGCCCCCGGGCCCGGCCCGGTCGCGCTCACCCTCGGACCCACCCGTACCGGCGCCGCGGCCCCCGTGGCCTGCCCGCAGTGCGGCGGCACCGACACGGAGGAGCTGTCCCGTTTCGGCTCCACCGCCTGCAAGGCGCTCTGGCGCTGCCGCGCCTGCCGCGAGCCGTTCGAACGCGTCAAGGAGATCTGAATGCCCGCCGCGACCCCTGTGACGGACCCGGATGCCGTCCGCCCCGCCCGCCGCCCGGCCTTCCACCGGCTGCCGATCGACCGGGTGGAGCGGCTCTGCGAGGACGCCGTGGCGGTGACCTTCGCGGTACCGGACGGCTTGGCGGCCGCCTACGCGTTCCGGCCCGGGCAGACCCTGACCCTGCGCAAGGTGGTGGACGGCGTCGACGAGCGCCGCTCGTACTCGATCTGCGCCCCCGTCGGCGGGCCGCTGCGGATCGCGGTCCGGGAGGTGCCCGGCGGGCTGTTCTCCCGGTGGCTGGTGCGCGAGGCGCGGCCCGGCGACGAGGTCGAGGTGCTGACCCCGTCCGGCCTGTTCACCCCCGAACTGGGCGTCCCCGCCGACCACGTGCTGCTCGCGGCCGGCTCCGGCATCACCCCGATGCTGTCGATCGCCGCCTCCGTGCTGGCCGCCGACCGCCGCTCCACCGTCACCCTGCTCTACGGCAACCGGCGCAGCGACACCGTCATGTTCGCGGACGAGCTGGCCGACCTGAAGGACCGCTACCTGGGCCGCTTCCAACTGGTCCACGTGCTGTCCCGGGAGACCAGGGACGCCGAGCTGCTCAGCGGACGGCTGGACCCGGAGCGGGTCCGGGCGCTGCTGGCGGCGCTGGTGGACGTCGGCGGCGTCGGGCACTGGTGGCTGTGCGGCCCGTTCGGCATGGTCGCCGGGGCGAAGGAACTGCTCGCCGAACTGGAGGTGCCGGGCGAGCGGGTGCACCAGGAGCTCTTCCACGCCGAGGACGAGCCGCTCGCCGAGCGCGACGAGGACCGGGACGGCGCGGACGCCGCCGCCGGGCGCGCACCCGGTGAGCGCAGCGAGGTCACCGTCGTCCTGGACGGGCGCGGCAGCACCCTCACCCTCCCGCGCGACCGCTCGATCCTGGACGGTGCCCAGCGCTCCCGCCCGGACCTGCCGTTCGCCTGCAAGGGCGGGGTCTGCGGCACCTGCCGGGCCCTGGTCACGGAGGGGGAGGTGGAGATGCGGCGCAACTTCGCGCTGGAGGAGAAGGAGCTGGCGGCGGGCTACGTGCTCACCTGCCAGGCCCGCCCGGTCACCGAGCGGGTCACCGTCGACTACGACCGCTGAACGGCCGACCCGCCGCCCGCTCAGACCGTGGCCGGTTCCCGTGCCGGGGTCGGCCTGTCCGTTGAGCCCGTCGCCGCGTCCGTCCCGTCCGTCCCGTCCACCGTGTTTGCCGCGTCCGTCCGGCGCGTCCCGTCCGCCGCGTTCGTCTCGTCCGTCCGGCGCGTCGCCGGGTCCCCGAGCAGTTCGACCAGGTCGTTGACGGCGGCGCGGCCGGCCCGGTTGGCGCCGACGGTGCTGGCGGACGGGCCGTAGCCGACCAGGTGGACGCGCGGGTCGGCGGTGGCGCGGGTACCGGTGAGCGCGATCCCGCCGCCGGGGGAGCGCAGGCCGAGCGGGGCGAGGTGGCCGACCTCGGGGCGGAAGCCGGTCGCCCAGACGATCGCGTCCACCGGCAGCTCCTCGTCGCCCCAGACCGCTCCGCGCTCGGTGAGCCGGTCGAACATCGGCCGCCGGCGCAGCGCGCCCAACTCCTCCGCGCGGCGGTAGGCGACGGACGGGCCGAGGCCGGTCACGCTCACCACGCTGCGCACCGGCAGGCCCTGGCGCACCCGCTCCTCGACCTTGGCCACCACCGCGCGCCCGAACTCGGGGGTGAACGGGCCCTCGTGGTAGACGGGTTCGGAGCGGGTGGCCCAGACCGTCTCGCCGACCGCGGCCACCTCCGACAGCACCTGGATCGCCGAGGCGCCGCCACCGACCACCAGGACGCGCTTGCCCGCGAACTCCTCGGGGCCGCGGTACTCGGCGTAGTGCAGCTGGCGGCCGCCGAAGCGGCCGGGGTAGTGGGGGAGGAAGGGGCGGGTCCAGGTACCGGTGGCGTTGATCAGCGCGCGGGTGGACCAGGTGCCGCGGTCGGTCTCGACCAGCAGCCGGGAATCGGGGCGCTCGGACTCGGCGCGCACGGCGCGGACCGCGACCGGGCGCACGACCGGGAGCGCGTGCCGGGCCTCGTACGCCGCGAAGTACCCCGGCACCACCTCGCGCGCGCGGGCCTCGGGGTCGACCGCCGGGAGCTCGGCGTCCGGCAGGTCGTGGAAACCGTGCACGGTGGCCATCCGCAGGGACGGCGAGCGGTGCGCCCAGGCACCGCCGGGACCGGCGTCGGCGTCGAGCACCACGAAGCCGCCGTCCCGGCCCTCCCGGTAGGGGGCGAAGCCGCGGCGGCGGAGGTGGTAGGCGGCGGACAGTCCTGCCTGTCCGGCGCCCACCACCAGGACGTCCACCAGGACGTCCGCGCGTCGCTGACCGGCCGTGTTGGTTGCACCGTAAACAGTCACGCACGTGAAACATCGGGGGGGCCGGTGCCTGTTCCCGCACCGGGGCGGTCGCCGGGGTGGGCGCCGGGTGAGTACGGGGTGGGCGCCGGGAGAGGTGTCGGGCGGCGCGTCAGCCGACGCGGGAGATCACCGCGGCGGTGCCGTACGCGCAGACCTCGGTGCCGACGTCCGCCGCCTCCGTCACGTCGAAGCGCATCATCAGGACCGCGTTGCCGCCGCGCGCCTTGGTCTGCTCGATCAGCCGCTGCATCGCCTCGTTGCGGCTCTCGACCAGGGTCTTCGTCAGACCCCGCAGCTCGCCGCCGATCAGCGACTTCAGTCCGGCGCCGATCTGGCTGCCGATGTGACGGCTGCGCACGGTCAGCCCGAAGACCTCGCCGATCACGTGGTCGACCCGGTAACCGGGGATGTCGTTGGTGGTCACGACCATGACGTCGGCGTTCGGGCCCTGCCCGCCGCCGTACTCGTTGATGTCAGCCATGGGCCCCATCCTGCCGGTGTCGTACGTCCGAGTGACAGAGGCGCGGCCGGGCGGTGGCCGAGAAGCTCTCCGGAAGCTGGTCCAGACCGGTGATCGGGCGGCGGAAAGGCCGTACCGTAGCCCCATGGGCGAGCGAAGCGATCATCCGCAGGGGCCGGGCGCGGCGGAGTACTCCGGCGCGCCGGAGATCGAGGCGACGGTGGTGCTGGGCCTGCGGATCACCGACTGGCCGGCGCTGCGCGCGGCCGCGATCAGGGCCGTCGAGGAACTGGACTTCGACGGCGTCGACCCGGCCGGCCAGCGCCGCGAACTGCTGCGCGAGGTGGCCGAGGACGCCAACGCGGCGCTCGGTGCGCTGCTCCACCCGGACCGGCTGGTGGCCGCGATCCCCGGGGTCGAGGCGCTCGGCGGCACGCTGGAGATCAGCGTCACCGAGGACTTCACCCCGGACTTCGGCGAACTGTTCCCGCTGGACGGCGAGGACGAGGACGGCGGCGCGGGCACGGACTGGACCCTCACCCCGCGCACCGCGTGCCTGCTGCACGCCCAGCTGCTCGGCCTCGCCGACGCCGGCTACGACGACCTCGACGAGCACGGCGACGACCCGGTGGTCGACGGCGAGGACGTGGACTGGACGGTCTTCGCCCGGCTTCCCCAGCGCACCTGGCGGCTGCACCGCGGCTGGCGGCGCACCATGGCCCGCGCCTTCGACGACCTGGCCGACGACCTGGCGCTCGGCGAGTGGCCGCTGCCCCGCTGCCTGGCCGAGGAGATCGCGCTCCGGATGGCCCTGGTGGACGCCCGGGCCCTGCTGGGGTCCCAGCCCGAGTCGGTCGCCGACATGATGGGCGACCTGCCGGCCGACTTGTACGACTACGACTGGGACGGCTGCCACGACGAGCTCTTCGGCGTGTACGGGCCGGACGACGGCGACCCGGAACTCGCCGCCGAGCAGCGCACCGAACTGCTGCTGGCCGCCACGCATCCGGAGGGCTGGTTCCTGATGTACGAGGACGCGGAGGAGCGGGACCCGCAGCGCGGGTACCGGCGCTGAGCGGGCGTCGGCCGGGGAGGGGCGGCTACGCTGCCGACATGTCCGATGTGTCTGGTGTGCGAGGTGTGCCCTCGGGGGATCCGGGTTCGGAGTCGGGTTCGGAGTCGGATTCGGGGTCCGGGTCGCACCCGGACCCGGGGTCGGACGAGTCGGCGCTGGGGCGGATCGCGCTCGGGCTGGACGGCGTGCGGGCGGCGCAGCGCGGGCGGACCGCCGAGGCGCGGTCCAGCTTCGAGACCCTGTGGGAGGAGCTGGGGGAGCGGGACGTCTTCCACCGCTGCGTCCTGGCGCACTATCTGGCCGACCTCCAGGACGACCCCCGGGCCGAACTGGAGTGGGACCGGAGGGCCCTCGCGGCGGCCGACTCGCTGACCGCCGAACGCGCCGAGACCTATGAGTCGGCCCTCCAGGTGCGGGCCTTCTACCCCTCGCTGCACCTCAATCTGGCCTCCGACCACCTCAAGCTCGGCGAGCCCGACCTCGCCCGCGAGCAGCTCGAACGGGCGGTGCGGAGCCTGGACGAGCTGCCGGAGGACGCGTACAGCGCGGGGATCCGGGCGGCGGTGGACGAACTGCGGCAGCGGCTGCGCTGAGCCCGACCGGCGAGGCGGGGCGGGCCCGGGGCCGGGCCGGGCCGGGACGCGGCGGGTGCGGCTGGCATGCTGGACGGGTGACTTCTCCGTTCGACGCCCCGGCCCCCGTTTCCGACCCTGACGACGTTCCCGGTCCCGAGGACCGCGACGCGCGGCCGCAGTACGTGCTGCCGCTGGTCGTCCGGCTGGAGCGGGCCACACCGCCCGGACGGACCGACGCGCTGGAGACCTCGGCCCGGGCCGTGCTGACCCTGCTCGCCGATCCCCGGGTGACCGAGGTGGACGGCGAGTGGGCGGAGCGGGTCGCGGCCTGGGAGGACGCCCGGATCCGCAAGGTGGTCCGGCGGGCCCGGGGCGGGGAGTGGCGCCGGGCGGGCGAGCTGCCGGGCATCACCGTGCAGGGTCGCGAGGCCGAGGTGCGGGTCTTCCCGCCGGTCCCGCTGGACGGCTGGCCCAAGGAGCTCGCCAAGCTCCAGGTCTCCGGGACGGACCTGGAGGAGACCACCGAGGTCGAAGCCCCCGGAGCCGGGGTGCCGGTGCTCTGGCTCAACCCCGAACTGGAGATGAGCGCGGGCAAGACGATGGCCCAGACCGGCCACGCGGCGCAGCTCGCCTGGTGGCGGCTGGACGAGGCGCAGCGCAAGGAGTGGGCGGAGTCGGGCTTCGCCCTCGCCGTCCGGACGGCGACGCCGGAGGCCTGGAAGGAACTGGTCCGCAGCGGCCTGCCGGTGGTCCAGGACGCCGGCTTCACGGAGATCGCCCCGGGGCCAACTGTTGCGGTCGAAGGCGGCACGCGCTACTGCCCCATCCCGCGCCTTCGGCGCCCGTGACGCGCCACTCTGCTCCCAGCACGGCAACGTAGCAGGTCAGGCGCGTGTGCCCCCGGCAGTCGCATGCCTCCAGCGGTGGGACCGCCGACCCTGATGCGCGGAAGGCGCTCCTGATGTACAGGCCGACGGGTGCTCATCCACTCGCACCGGCAGGGCGATGAGACCCGCCGCCACGGCGCAGACGGCCGCAGGCGAATCCGGATCCTGTCGTCTGCGCGCGGCGGCCCCGGCCTGCCGGGTCCGCGCGACTCCGGCCGCGCGGACCGAGGACTGATGGCACCGTCCTCGGTCCGGTAGGACCTTCTGCGTACGCTGCCACGGTGAACGAACTTCGTTTTAGGGGTGGGGACGTCAAGGCCGACCGGCGCCGCCTGCTGGTGTCACTGACCATATTCACGATCCAGCTCGCAGCCCTCGTGATGCACGCGGGCTGGGGTCAAGGCGTGTGGATGATCGGTGCGTCGGCCGTGCTGCTGCCGACCGTGATCGCCCTGCTCAGGCGGGGCTGGACCGTGGTGGGAGACGACGGGATCCGGGTCTCCTGGGGGCTGGGACGGGTCCGCAGCTACCCGTGGCGGAAGATCCGCTGGATGGCGGCACAGCACCACCTCCAAGGCGGCACCACCTCCGTGCGGATCACCCTGACGGACGGCCGGCGGCGGACCCTGCCCGGCATCAACAAGAGCTTCGTCTATCCCGATCCGCACTTCGAGTCGAAGCTTGCCCAGATCCGGGCCCGCTGGGAGCGGCAGGACGACGAGTCCTTCCGCCTCGGACCGCCGACGCCAGAGCGGCTCTTGCGGCGACTGCGTGGCGTGTTGCCCGGCATCCTCGCGGGCCTCGGCGCCTTGCTTGCGGTGCCCGCGGCGGTCGGGGCGCTCGATGTCCGCACCGGGCCGAGTGGTTCCTCGGCCGCCGAGGACCAGGCAGCGCTGATCTGGGCGCTCACCGCAACGGTGCTGTTCGCGGCTTGGTGCATCGCCGTCCGGCGGGCCCCGCGCGGACGGTACCCGTGGTGGGCTCCGCTCAGCCTGCCCGGGCTGCTGGCGACCGTGGTGATCGGCAGCCAGGCGGAAGCCTCCAGGGAGTCGATCGACCTGTTGTCGTACTGGCCGGCCGTCGTCGCGCTGCTGCTCGGTCCGGCGCTCGGCTACGCCGTCATCGCGCCGGTCCGGGCAGCCCGCCGCCGGAGGCAGGCCCTGAAGGCATCCTGACGACTGTTCAGGACAATGCCTCGTCGGCGAGGATCGACGCGTGCGCGGTGACGAAATCCGAGACGGAGCCTGCCGGTCCGCCAGTCAGCCCGCCGGGATGCAGTGCGCGAGCGGCGGCCGCCAGCAGCAGGTGGGGGTCGGTGAAGTCGACGGCCCCGAAAGCCGAGTGGACGATGTCGTACTCACCCGCGCAACCGTCCAGGTATTAGGCCACCTCGGCGTGCACCAGGCACGGACGGGGTGCGAGATGGCTGTAGAGGTCGCAGGCCATGGCGTTCTGGGCGGGGGAGGCGTCGACGGCGCCGACCCGGGCAGTACGCCATGGGTAGCGGGATGGGCTGCGTGCCGCGCGGCGCCCGCGCCGAGACCGCCCCGGGAAGCTGCACGGTGATCGCGGAGCACCCGGGGCTGCGGTGACGGGGGAGCACGAACAGATGACAGCAAACAGATGACAGATTTCGAAAGTTGTCCTCTGTTCGCTGTCGTCCGTCGGCTGTCATCTGTTGGGATATGACGTCCCGCACCCTCGGTTCCCCTCCCTCGATCGGGGGAGCGCGGTTTCCCTCCTGTCCGGGAGGTGCGCGTGGGCGCTGTGTTCCAGGATCGGTCGGGCCCGGAGAAGCCGGGCCGATCATGGGAGGACAGCGGATGTACACCCCTGGAATGGCGGCCGCCCGGCCTGCGGCAGCACGCAACACCCAGGCGACGGCGGCCGTGGTGCTGGGCGCGCTCGGCCTGTTCACCTCTTTCGCCGTCGTCGGCGGCCTGTTCGGCGCCGCCGGTCTGGTCACGGGCGCCGTGTCCCTGCGGGTGTCCCGACGCGTCGGCACCGGCCGGGGCCGCGCGCTCGTCGGCCTGCTGCTCTCGCTCGCCGCAATCGCGGTGTCCGTGCTGGCCGCTGCCTTCATCGCCTGGTACGCGAACCACACCCAGGAGTGCTACCGCCCCGACAGCCTCCACCAGTACGTCTCGTGCGTCCGCCGCGACCTCTCGCGGCACTGACCGCGCCAGGACCGCCGGCGAGGAGCAGGTCATCGCCGCGCTCTATTGATGGTCGATCAACTTCTCTTTTCCGGATGCGAATTGATCGATCTCGAGTGTGGCTGGGGCCGGGCTTCTATGCCCGGCTCGTCCTACCCGCGCCTGGGAGGCGCCACGTTGGCCCTCATCCTGGGTGGCGCGGGCGTCCTGGCTCTTGCGACGGGGGTCTCCATCACGCGCATCGCCCTTCGTCAGCGCCCGTCGGCCGCGCTGCGCGAAGCCGGGTGACCGGGCCCCGGGGGCTGCGGTGACGGGGAGTGGGAACGGGCACGGATGACAGCGAACAGCCGACAGCAAACAGATGACAGTAGACAGATGACAGATTTCGAAAGTTGTCATCTGTTCGCTGTCGTCCGTCGGCTGTCAGTTGTTCGTCGACGTCGGCCGTCCGGTCATCCGCCCGAGGCCTGGAAGCGGTGCATCGCCCGGTGGCCGCCGTGGACGGCGGCGGCTGTCCAGAGGGCCATGATCAGCAGGCCGGTCCAGTGTCCGTAGTGGATGCCCGGCTCGGTTCGGGTGCGCATCGCGTAGAGGCCGGCGCGATCGGGGAGGAACTGGCCGGCTTCGCGTACGCCGGGGATGGCGCCCAGCCAGGTGGTGCCGAGGAAGACCATCGGGGTGAGCAGGCCGAGGGCGGCGCTGAAGTTGCCCAGCATCGCGGTCAGTCCGAGGCACAGCAGCACCATCATCGGGTGGTAGAGCACCCCGGCGACGAAGCTGCGCGTCAGGCCGGGGGTGGAGAGGTCGAGGTCCGCGGTGGCGTGGACGGCGAGGAAGCAGCCGGCGGTCGAGGCCAGGCCCAGCAGCAGGCCCAGTCCGGCGCCCAGTGCGACCTTGGCGCCGTACAGTCGGCCGCGCCCGGGCACGGCGGTGAGTGAGGTGCCGATCATCCGGGTGTTGAACTCCTGCCCGATCAGCAGGATTCCGAGGCAGGCCACGGCGACGTGGCCGAACAGCAGCCCGTAGTAGATCATGTTGGCCGGGTCCTTGCCCGAGCCCGGTGCCGGGGCTCCCTCGGCGGCGCCGACGGCGGCGGTGATGCCGACGGTCAGTGCCAGGGCGGCCAGCGGGGCCGCCCACTGCGAGGGCAGGGTGGTGAACTTGATCCGTTCGGCGCGCAGGGCGTTGCCGAAGGCCATCGCCGTCTCTCCTTCGTTCAGGGGTGCTCGGGGCGCTACCGGTTCCACCGGGCGCGCTGCATCGCCCGCAGGCCGCCGTACGCCGCCAGGGCCGTCCAGAGGGTCATGATCAGCAGCCCGGTCCAGTGTCCGTAGCGGGTGTGCGGGTCGTCGGTGTAGTGCAGTGCGTACTGGCCGGCCCGGTCGGGCAGGAACTGGACCGCCTCCCGGGCCCCGGGAACGCCGGCCAGCAGCGGGGAGAGCAGGAAGACGGTCGGGGTCAGCAGCCCCATGGCGGCCGTGAGGTTGCCGAGCAGCGCGGTCACCCCGAGGCAGAGCACCACCAGCAGGGCCGGGTAGAGCACTCCGGCGGTGGCCGCCCGGAGGAGGCCGGGGCCCCGCCAGTCGCCGGGGACGGTGGCCGCGTACCCGGCGAAGGCGCTCGCGGTGCCGACCGCGCCCGTGCCGAGTCCGACCAAGGCGCCCAACGCCAGCTTGGCGCCGTACAGTCGGCCGCGTCGGGGCACGGCGGCGAGCGAGACGTCGATCATCCGGGTGTTGAACTCCTGCCCGATCAGCAGGACCGCGAAGGCGACCAGCGCCGCCTGGCCGAAGTTGAGCCCGTAGAAGACGCCGGCGCCCGGGTCGTCGGTGATGGTGCGGTCGGTGCCGCCGAGTGCCGCCCCGACGGCCGTGGTGACGCCGCCGGTGAGCAGGGCCGCGATCAGCGGCGGGAGCCAGAGCGAGCGGAGGGTGGTGAGTTTGATCCGTTCGGCACGGAGGGCGGCGAGGCTCATGCGCTGCTCTCCGCGCGGTACTCGACGCTGTCGGCGGTCATCCGCATGAAGGCCTCCTCCAGCGAGTCCTGGTGGACCGCGATCTCGTACAGCACCACGCCGTTGGCGGCGGCCAGTGCGGCGATCCGCTCGGGCTCGGCCCCGGACAACTCCCAAGCCCCGCCGTCGACTTCGGTGGCATCGAGGTCGTGGTCCGCGCCGCCGAGCAGTGCGGCGAGCTTGCTCGGATCGACGGCCCGGACCCGGATCCGGCTCCGGCCGTGCCGCTCGATGAACTCGGCGGTGGCGGCGTCGGCGAGCAGCCGGCCGCGGCCGATCACCACCAAGTGGTCGGCGGTGATCGCCATTTCGGTCATCAGGTGGGAGGAGACCAGCACCGCCCGGCCCTCCGCCGCCAGTTCGCGCAGCAGGGTGCGGATCCAGCGGATGCCCTCCGGGTCCAGTCCGTTGACCGGTTCGTCCAGGAGCAGCACCGGCGGGTCGCCGAGCAATGCGGCGGCCACGCCGAGGCGTTGGCGCATCCCGAGGGAGAAGCCCCGGATCCGCCGCCCGGCCGCCTCCGCCAGCCCGACCTGGGCGAGCACCTCGTCGACCCGGCGCTCCGGCAGCCCGTTGCTCGCGGCGAGCCAGCGCAGGTGGCCCCGGGCGGTGCGGCCGCCGTGCAGGGCCTGGGCGTCCAGCAGTGCGCCCACCTGGCGCAGCGGCTGGGTGAGTTCGGTGTACGGGCGGCCGCCGACCAGGGCGCGACCGGCGGTCGGGCGGTCCAGGCCGAGGACGAGCCGCATGGTGGTGCTCTTCCCGGCGCCGTTCGGGCCGAGGAAGCCGGTCACCACGCCGGGCCGGACCTCGAAGGACAGGTCGTCGACGACCCGTCGGCCGTCGTACTCCTTGGTCAGGCCCTGGATCTCGATCACGGCCGCCTCCCTCCTCGCAGGTGGTCGCCGCCCGTGCTCCGGGCGGCGGTTCCATTCGACCGTCCCGGCCCGGTCGGGCGGATCCCGCCGTGGCGTGGATCCGCCTCCCTCCCGGGAGGGAGCCGGGGACAGCCCGGCGGGGGAGCCGGGAACCACCGCTGAGCTGGCAGGATGGTCGGGTGCCACGAATGACCGCGTCCCGGATCGGGGACGGAGCGACCAGGGTCCTCGCCCCGCTGGTGGCCGGCGTCACCTACGCCCGGCTGCTGCACCTGCTGGTGGGGTGGATCTTCGCGGGCGTCGTCCTGCTGGTCTATCCGGGGACGTACCACAAGAGCCTGGGCGAGATCCTGCTCGGGGCCGTCTGGTTGGACGTCGTGCTGCTGGCGCTGATCGCGCTCGTCCCGGCGGCGCGACGGGCCGAGGGTGTGCAGGCCCGGCTGCTGCTGGTGCCCGAGCGGGAGGAGGACATCGGCGTCGAACCCTCCCGGACCTGGGCGGACCGGCGGCGGATGGCCGGCTGGTTGATCGGGCGGGTGGCACTCGGTTCGGCGGTCGGCTTCGCGACGGTCGTCGGGCTGACCCGGGCCTACGACCTGCTGTCCGGTCCGGACGCCGTGCGCCACCTCCTGTTCGCGCCGCTCGTCGCGGTCGGCTACGGCTGGCTGATCGTCGGTGCCGGACGCCTCCAACTCGCGATGGCCGGAAGGCTGTTGGGCCCGTCCCCGGCGGACCGGCTGGCGGAGGCCGAACTGCGGGCGGAACGGCTGCTGGAACGCAACCGGTTGGCCCGTGAGCTGCACGACTCCATCGGCCACGCACTGACGGTGACGGTCCTTCAGGCGGGTGCCGCGCGCGAGGTCGGGGATCCGGCTTTCGTCGCCAGGGCGCTCGAGGTCATCGAGGAGACCGGTCGGCGGGCGATGGAGGACCTCGAACGCACCCTGGTGCTGCTGCGCGAGGAGGGCGGGGTGAACGGGAGCGGGAGCGGGAGCGGGATCGGGGCGAACGGGGGCGGGAGCGGGATCGGGGCGAGCGGGAGCGGGGCGCACGGGGGCGGGGCGGCCACCGAGCAGCCCGGGATCGGCCAGCTGTCCGCCCTGTTCGAGACCGCCCGGGCCGCGGGCAGCCCGGTCGAGGCGAGGATCGAGGTACCGGCCGGGGTGCTGCCCGGGGTGCTCTCCCGTGAGTCCTACCGGATCGTCCAGGAGGGCGTCACCAACGCCCTCAAGTACGCGCCCGGCGAACCGGTCGACATCCGGATCGCCGTCCGGGGTGGGTACTTGGAGCTCCGCTGCACCAACCGGCTGGGGGCGGGGTCGGGGCGGGGCGGCTCCGGTCGGGCCGGCTCGCGCAAGGGCGGCAAGGGCCTGCGCGGCATCCGGGAACGCGCCGCGCTGCTCGGTGGCGAGGCCACGGCCGGGGCGGCCGCCGACGGGAGTGCGCAGTGGGTGCTCGACGTGCGACTGCCCCTACGCTTGGGCTCGTGACGAACGATCTTGCGGACGAGGGTCGGGGCGAGGGGCGGGACGAGGGCCAGGTTGAGGCCCGGGGTCGGGCCCGGGCCGGTGCCGCCTCCGGCATGACCGACCTCCTGCTCGCCGACGACGAGGAGCTGGTCCGGGCCGGACTGCGGGCCGTCCTGGAGGCCCAGGGCGATCTGCGGGTGGTCGGCGAGGCGGCCGACGGGGCGGAGGCGGTCGCCCTGGCCCGGGCGCTGCGCCCGCACGTGGTGCTGATGGACGTCCGGATGCCCGTCCTGGACGGCTTGGCGGCCACCCGCGAACTGCTGCGCCCGGGCGCCCCCGGGGAACGGCCGCCGAAGATCCTGGTCATCACCACGTTCGAGAACGACGACTACGTCTACCAGGCGCTGCGCGCGGGTGCCGACGGCTTCCTGCTCAAGCGTTCCCGCCCGGCCGAGATCGTCCACGCGGTACGCCTGGCGGCAGCCGGAGGGTCGCTGCTCTTCCCGGCCGCGATCCGCCGCCTGGCCGCCACCCACGGCAACCCCGCCGCCCGTGCGGCGATGGACCGGGCGGCGCTGACCGGGCGTGAGGCCGAGGTGCTGCGGCTGATGGCGCGCGGGCTCAGCAACGGGGAGATCGCGGAGCACCTGGTCCTCGGGGTGCAGACGGTGAAGACGCACGTCAGCGGCGTGCTGGCGAAGCTGGGGGCGCGGGACCGCACCCAGGCGGTGATCGCGGCGTACGAGTCCGGGTTCGTGGAGCCGTCGGAGTAACTGCGGCGGGAGCCGGGAGCCGGGAGCCGGGCTGCGGGGAGCAGCGGGGGCGGCAGGGGCGGCGGGTGGTTCAGGCCGGGTAGGCGTGGGTCTGGGCGGCCTTGACCGAGGCCCAGACCGCCGCGCCCGGGGCCAGTTCGAGTTCGGCGACGGCCGCGGGGGTGAGGTCGGCGGCCATCGGCAGCGGGCCGGCGAGTTCGGCCCGGACCTGGTCGCCGTGCAGGTCCAGGCCGGTGACCTCGACCTGCCACAGGTTGCGGGCGCTGGCCTGCGGCCGCTCCCGGTACAGGGTGACGGCCGAGGGCGGGAAGGCCACGAAGGCCGGCCCGGAGAGGTCCTCGGCGGTGGTCAGGACGGTGCCGTCCGGGAGGACGACCCGGGTGCCCTCGGCCCGGCCCTGGTAGAGGTTCAGGCCGACGAGGCGGGCGATGTAGTCGGTGCGCGGACGGCGGGCGACCTCGGCCGGGCTGCCGGACTGCACCTCCTGGCCGTCCTCGATCACCACCAGCCGGTCGGCCAGCACCATCGCGTCCAGTGGGTCGTGCGTCACCAGGACCGCGACGGCCTCGAACTCGGCCAGGTGGCGCCGCAGTTGGGACCGTACGTCGAGCCGGGTGCGGGCGTCCAGGGCGGCCAGCGGCTCGTCCAGCAGCAGCAGCCGGGGGCGGACCGCCAGGGCCCGGGCGAGGGCCACCCGCTGGGCCTGGCCCCCGGAGAGCCGGCCCGGGCGCACCGCGGCGTGTCCGGCCAGCCCCATCCGCTCCAGCCAGGCCGCCGCCTCGGCCCTGGCCTCGCGCTTGGGGCGGCCCTGGCAGCGCGGACCGAAGGCGACGTTGTCGAGCGCGCTGAGGTGCGGGAACAGCAGGTAGTCCTGGAACACCACGCCGACCGGCCGCTGTTCGGCAGGGGTGTGCAGTCGCCGGGCCGGGTCCTCCAGGACGTCGCCGTCCAGGCGCAGGTGGCCGCCGGTGAGCGGGAGCAGGCCGGCCAGGGCGCGCAGGGCGGTGGACTTGCCGGCGCCGTTCGGGCCGAGCAGTGCGACCACCTCGCCGGGGGCGGCGGTGAGGGCGAGGTCGAGGGTGAAGGCGGCCCGGTCGACCCGTAGGCGGGCGTCGAGCGCGGGGCGGGCGTCGCGGTCGGGGCGGGCGGCCGTCGGCGTGGTCGGGGGGGTCATCGGTTCGGCGTCCTCGGTCACGGGCCGGTGGTCTGGAGCGGTGCTCCCGGTCGCGGGGGCGCGTTCCGGGGAACGGCCCCCGGTCGTGCGCCCGGGGGCCGGGGGGCTGCTCCCGGTGACGGGCCCGGGCGCCGGGGAACCGGTCCTGGTCGAGGGCCCGGACTCCTCCGGGGCGGCGCCCCCCGTCACGGGGTCGACATCCAGCGGTCGCGCAGCCCGACGAGGACGGCGACGGAGACCACCAGCAGCACCAGCGACAGCGCGATCGCCGCCTCCGGGTCGGACTCCATGGCGAGGTACACGGCCAGCGGCATGGTCTGGGTGCGGCCCGGGAAGTTGCCCGCGAAGGTGATCGTCGCGCCGAACTCGCCGAGCGCCCGGGCCCAGGCCAGCACGGCGCCGGCCGCGATCCCCGGGGCGATCAACGGCAGGGTGACCCGGCGGAACGCCGTCAGCCGGGAGGCGCCGAGGGTCGCGGCCGCCTCCTCGTAGCGCGGGTCGGCGGCCCGCAGCGCGCCCTCGACGCTGATCACCAGGAACGGCATCGCCACGAAGGCCTCGGCGATCACCACGCCGGTGGTGGTGAAGGGCAGCGTGATGCCGAAGGCCGAGTCCAGCCAGGAGCCGACGATCCCGCGCCGCCCGAGCACCAGCAGCAGCGCCACGCCGCCCACCACCGGCGGCAGCACCAGCGGCAGGGTGACCAGCGCCCGGATCACCCGCCGGCCGGGCAGCTCGGTGCGGGCGAGCAGCCAGGCCAGCGGGACGCCGAGGACCAGCGAGACCGCCGTGGCGGCCGTCGCGCAGACCAGCGACAGCCGCAGGGCGTCCCAGACGGCGGTGCTGGTGAGCTGCTCGGACAGGCCGCTCCACGGTGCCCGGACCAGCAGCCCGACCAGCGGGAGGATCAGGAACGCCAGGCCGAGCAGCGCCGGGAGCAGCAGCGTCACCGGGACACGAGGCGCACCCGGGCGGCGCCGTGCGGTCGGGCGGAGGCGTGCGGTCGGGCGCGCCGGTCCGGGGGTCGACGGCCCGGAGGCTGACCTCCCGGGCGTCGACGGCCCGCTGTCGGGTTTCCGGTCGGGCCCGCTGCCGGGCCCGGTGGTGCGGTCCGTCACGGCGTCTGGAAGCCCGCCGCGGTCAGCACCTGCTTGGCCTCGGGCGACTGGACGTACGCGACGAAGGCGGCGGCACCGTCCTTGTTCGGCGCCTTGGCGAGCGCGGCGATCGGGTAGTCGTTCACGGCCTTGGCGGCCTCGGGGAAGTCCACGCCGTCGATCTTGCCGGAATCGGCCTGCACATCGGTCTTGTACACCAGGGAGGCGTCGACCTCGCCGAGCTCGACCTTGGTGAGCGCGCCCTTGACGTCCTGCTCCAGGGTGACCGGGGTGAGGTTGAGGTCGGCGGCCTTCAGAGCGGTCAGGGCGGCGGCGCCGCAGGGCACCTCCTTCGCGCACAGCGCGACCTTCACGCCGGAGCCGGTGAGGTCCTTCAGGCCCGCGATGTGCTTGGGGTTCCCCTTCGGCACCGCGATGGTGAGGGTGTTCTTGACGAAGGTGCTGGGCTGGCCGCTCGCGCCGCCCGCGTCGGTGACCGTCTTCATGGTGGCCGGGCTCGCGGCGGCGAAGACGTCCGCCGGGGCACCGGAGTTGATGCTGGTGGCGAGGGCGGAGCTGCCGCCGAAGTTGAACGTGACCTTGGCGCCCGGGTTGGCGGCCTCGAACTTCTTGCCGAGCTCGGTGAAGGTCTCCTTGAGCGAGGCGGCGGCGAACACGGTGACGGTGCCCTTGGCCTTGGGGGCGGTGCCGGTGTCGGCACCCGGGCTGCCCGCGGCGGTGGTGGCCGGGGAGGAGCCGGACGACGTGCCGCCGTCGCTGCCGCAGGCGGCGGCCCCGAGGCCGAGGACGAGCACCGCGGCGGTGGCGACGGCGAGTCTGCGGGAGGCGGTGGTGCGGGTGCTCATCGGGGCTTCCCCTCCAGGGTTCGCGCCGGAAGGGGCGCGGGGGTGTAGCCGCAGGTGCGGCCATTACGGCGATCATAGTGCCGCAGATGCGACCGATAAATCCCCTGTCACATCGCACAGCGGGGGCGGGGCGGGGGCCGTGGGGCTGCTGTGCGAAGGCTCAAACGTGCACGGACCGTTGGGCGGGGTGCACGGGGTGCACGGGGTGCACGGGGTGCACGGGGCCGCGTGGGGCGTGCGGGGACGTTCGGGGACGCGCGGGGCACATGGGGCCGTCGCGGGGTCGTATCGGGTCGTCCGTACCGGGTCGCCCGGGCGGGGGCGGAGAGGCGGGGGCGGAGAGGGGTCGGGGAGAGGCTCTTCGGAAGGGGTCGGGCGGAGGTGGGGGTGCGGGGAAAACCCGTCGCGTTCCGGCCGGTGGAGCGGTCAGAGTGGGCGCAGCCCGCAGGTGCGGCCGAGGGTCGGCCGCCCGGGCCCGACAGTCGATCCGAGCGGATCCACGGGGGAGGAGTCCGTCCATGTCCACACTGCGCGTCACCGCCGAGCGGTTGGTCATCCTGGAGCACCCGAACGCCGATGCCCTGGAGCTGGCTCAAGTCGGCCTGTACCGGGCGGTGGTCGCGAAGGGGGCGTACCGGACCGGCGACCACGCCGTCTACATCCCCGAACAGGCCGTTCTGCCGGAGGAGTTGATCGGCGAGCTCGGCCTGACCGGAAAGCTGGCCGGCGCCCGGGCGAACCGGGTGAAGGCGGTCCGGCTGCGCGGCGAGCTGTCGCAGGGCATCGTCTGCCGGCCCGGCGCGCTGGCCGGTGCCGACCTGGCCGGTGCCGCCGACCGGGGCGAGGACTTCGCCGAACTGCTCGGGATCGTCAAGTGGCAGCCGCCGGTGCCGACGTCGATGAGCGGGGAGGTGATCGGCGCGCCGGACCTGCTGCCCTGGGTGGACATCGAGAACCTCAAGCGCCGTCCCGACGTCTTCGCGCCGGGCGAGCCCGTGGTGCTGACCGAGAAGCTGCACGGCAGTTGCTGCCTGGTCACCTACATCGCGGCCACCGGTGAGGTGCAGGTCTCCTCCAAGGGGATCGGCGCCCAGGGGCTGGCGCTGGTCGAGGACGAGCGCAACCTGTACTGGCGGGCCGTGCGCGCGTACGGCATCCCGGCGGTGGCGGCCCGGCTGGCCGAACGGCTGGGCGCCGAGCGGGTCGGGATCTTCGGCGAGGTGTTCGGCGAGGGCGTGCAGGACCTCACGTACGGGGCCTCCGCGCGTACCGGGCACCCCGGCTACGCCGCCTTCGACGTCTCGGCCGTGACGGCCGGACGGCTGAACTGGCTTTCGGCTGCCGAACTGCTGCACGGTGAACTGCCGTTGGTGCCGGAAGTGTGGCGCGGGCCGTTCGACGCCGAGACGGTACTGGCCCACGCGCAGGGGAAGGAGAGCCACTCCGGGCGCGAACTCCACGTGCGCGAGGGCGTGGTGGTCCGGCCGGTGGTCGAGCGATGGAGCCCGGTGCTGGGCGGGCGGGCGATCGCCAAGGTGGTCGGCGACGCGTACCTGACCCGCAAGGGCGGCACCGAGTACGAGTGAGCCGCCGGTGGGGCCGGGTGGCCGGTGACAGTGGCTCCCTCCCGACGCTTCCTCGGCTGAATACCCGTCAGTAAGGTTGAAGGGTCGCCAAGCGCAGCCAGCGCCGGGGAAGTCCAGAAGGAGTGCCGATGGCCACCGCAGCCGCCATACCCGGACCGGTCGGGAACCCCCTGGTCGGATCGCTCTTCGACCTCACCCGCCGCCCGCTGCGCACCTACCTCGAGGCCCGGCGCGACCACGGCGACGTGGTCCGCTTCGTGGTCGGGCCGCCGGGCCTGCGGATGGAGTTCTACGGGGTGTTCTCGCCCGAGGGCGTCCATCAGGTGCTGGGCAGCGAGGCGGCGAACTTCCGCAAGGAGAACAACTTCTACGACGAGCTGCGGACCAGCGTCGGCAACGGACTGCTGACCAGCCAGGACGCCGACTACCAGCGCCAACGCCGGCTGATCCAGCCGCTGTTCACCCGGCGCCGGGTGGACGGCTACGCGGACGCGCTCGCGCAGGAGGCGCAGGCGCTCGCCGATCGCTGGCGGGCGGTGCCGGGCGGAGTGGTGGACGCGTCGGAGGAGATGTCCCGGTTCGCCCTGCGCGCGGTCGCCCGGATCCTCTTCGGCGCGGACGTGGAGGAGGCGGTGGAGGTGGTCAACCGCAGCTTCCCGGCACTCGGCGAGTACGTCATGGAGCGCGGTTTCGCGCCGGTCCGGCTGCCGCGCACCTGGCCGACGCCCGGCAACCGGCGCGGCGCCGAGGCGCAGCGGTCGCTGTACGAGGTCTGCGACCGGATCATCGCCGAGCGGGCCGCGCGGGGCGGTGCCGACGAGGACGCGGACGACCTGCTGACCCTGCTCGGGCGGGCGCGAGGCGAGCACGGCGAGCAGCTGGACGCGGCCGAACTCCGGGACCAGGTCCTGGTGTTCCTCCTCGCCGGGCACGAGACCACGGCCACCTCGCTGGCTTTCGCGCTGCACCTGCTGGCCAAGCACCCGGAGCAGCGCAAGCTCGCCCGGGAGGAGGCGCGGACCGTTCTGGCCGGGCGGGCGCCGACGGCGGCGGACCTGGAGCGGCTGCCGTACCTCACCCGGGTGCTCAAGGAAGCGATGCGGCTCTTCCCGGCGGCGGCGCTGATCGGGCGGCGGGCGGTCGAGGAGACCGTCATCGACGGGCACGTCATACCGGCGGGGGCGCAACTCGTGGTCGCACCGCTGGTCACCCAGCGGCATCCGGGGCACTGGGCGGAGCCGGAGCGCTTCGCCCCGGACCGTTTCCTGCCGGAGGAGGAGAAGGCGCGGCACCGGTACGCCTGGTTCCCGTTCGGTGGCGGGCCGAGGGCGTGCATCGGTCAGCACTTCTCGATGCTGGAGTCGGTGCTGGCCCTCGGGGTGCTGCTGCGGGACTTCGACGTGGAGGTGGTGGACCGCCGGGTGGCGCTGGCGCAGGGCATCACGCTCCGGGCGGCGAGTGCGATGCGGGTGCGGGTGACGGCGGTCGACTGAGGCGGTCGACTGATGGCGGTCGGCTGACGGCGCTCGACGGGGGTTTCGGCTGACAGATTTCAGAGTTCAACTTTCAGCGAACAGATAACAGATTTCGAAATCTGTTATCTGTTCGCTGTTTGTTGTTCGCTGGCTGGTGGTGGCTGGTGGTGGCTGGTGGTGGGTGGCGGCCGGTGGCTCTCGACGGCCCGCGCGGGCCGCCGGGCACAGGACCGGAGCATTCGAACACACCGCTCCCGCCGCGCGTGCAGCTTTTCAGATCTTCGCGTGACCGATTCCGGCCACTCGATAGCGTCCCTCGCACCCCCAGCCGAAAGCGCACATGTGCTTGGCATATGCCCAAGCAGATGCAGTCCGCCCGGCCGGGGTGCCCGGGGGCACCGCCTGCCGCCCCGGGCCCGACCGTTCGACCGGAGGTCCCATGGGCACTCTCGACAACTTCAGCTTCGGCTGGCTGACGCCCGTCCTGTCGTACGCGATGGCCTGCGCCGGCGCCGCCCTCGGGCTGCGCTGCACCCTGCGCGGCCTGGCCGCCACGGGCACCACCCGCCGGAACTGGCTGCTCACCGCCGCCGCCGCGATCGGTTCCGGCATCTGGACCATGCACTTCGTCGCCATGTTCGGCTTCGCCGTCGACGGCACCGAACTGCGCTACAGCGTCCCGCTGACCGTGCTCAGCCTGCTGGTCGCGGTGGTGGTCACCGGCCTCGGCCTGACCGTGGTCTGCTACGGCCGGCACCGCGGCCTCGCCCTGCTGGGCGGCGGCTGCACCACCGGCGTCGGCGTCGCCGCGATGCACTACCTCGGCATGGCCGCCGTCCGGATGCACGGCGGGCTGCACTACGACGCCGGCACGGTCGCGCTGTCCGTCCTGGTCGCGGTCGGCGCCGCCACCGCCGCGCTCTGGGCCGCCGTCACCATCCGCAACGTGTACGCGGCGGCCGCCGCCGCGCTGGGCATGGGCCTGGCGGTCAGCTGCATGCACTACCTCGGCATGGCCGCCGTCCACGTCCGGTTGGAGCCCGCCCGCACCGGGTTGGGCGGGGCCAGCCCGATGGAGTTCGTCTTCCCGCTCGCCGTCGGCCTCGGCTCGTTCCTGTTCCTCGCCTCCGCCTTCGTCGCGCTCTCCCCGACCGCCCAGGAGCGGGACGGGAGCCTGGTGGCCGGGGAACTGGCCGTCGAGGAGTTCCCCGGCCCGGCCGCCGGTCCGGCGGATGCGCCGACGCACCCCGCACGCACGGAGCGGTACGACCGGACCGGGTACGACGGTGACCGGTACGACAGCGGTCCGTACGGCCACGGTCGCGCGGCCTGAGCCGTCCGGCCCCGCGGGCCGCCGTGCCCGCTGTGCCGCTGCGCCCGCCGCGCCGCTGCGCCTGCTGTGCTGCTGCGCCCCCGAGTTGTCGATCCCCCGCGCCCCGTTGCCCCGGCCCCGTGCCCGCCCTGCCGCCCGAAAGGCCCCACACCCATGCGAGAAGACCGCGGTACCGCCCCCGGCGCCCGCCGGGGTGCCCATGCCGGACCGCCCGCCCGTCCGCCGCGCCCCGTCGCCTGGCTGCGCGGGCTGCGGCCGCGGAGCGTCCGTGCCCGGATCATCGCCCTGCTGATGGTCCCGGTCGTCTCCGTGATCGCCCTCTGGGGCTTCGCCACCGTGACCACCGCCCAGGGCGTCTGGGGCCAGCTGCGGCTGCGTGACGCCCAGCGCGGCCTGCTCACGCCCGTGGCCGACACGATCGCCGGTCTGCAGGCCGAACGCGCCGCCGCCGGACAGCTGTTGGCCGGGCCGGGGCTCGTGCCGGGGACGGTGCCCGCCGCTGCCCGGGGGAGCGCCCTGCGTGCGGCGGCCGCCGCGACCGACCGGGCGTTCGCCCCGCTCTTCCCGGACCCCCACCACCCCGGTCAGGGCTACAACCGCGCGGACGCCCAGGGCCTCGGCGCCGATGCCGCCGCCCGACTGGACGCCCTCGGCACCTCGCTCGCCGCCCTGCCCGACCTGCGCGACAGGGTGTCGGCCCGGAGCGTCGGCTGGTCCGAGGCGTACGCCGCGTACGGCACGGCCGTGGACCGGGCATTGGCGGTGTCCGGCGCCGTCGCCCCGCCGCAGGGCGCCCGGGCCGGTGCCGACGCGCGGGTGCTGTCGGAGCTGGACCGCTCCCGTGAACTCCTCTCCCGCGAGGACGCGTTGCTGCGCTCGGCCCAGCTCACCGGCGGGCTCGGCGACGACCAGCTGCGCGAGTTCTCCGGCACGGCCTTCGCCCGGCGCGAGGTCGAGCAGGGCGCGGCCGCCGACCTGGGCCCCGCCGACCGGGAGGCGCTGCTCGCCGTGGCCGGCGGGTCGGACCACCGGGAGCTGGTCGACTACGAGGAGCGGGTCCGTACCGCCGCCGACGGCCGGGCCGCCGTCGCCGCGGTGCCGGCGGACCGGTGGGCGGTGGCGGCCGGAAACGTCGCCGACGCGTTGCGCGGCGTCGCGGACCGGGCCGGCCGGATCGCCGCCGAGCGCCAGAACCCCTACGCCTCGGGCCTGTTCACCCCGGCCGGGCTCGCGGTGCTGTTCGGCCTGCTCGGAGTGGTCGCCTCGCTGGTGGTCTCGGTGCAGATCGGCCGTGGACTGGTCACCGAGTTGACCGGCCTGCGGAACTCGGCACTTGACCTCGCCGGTCGCAAACTCCCGTCCACGATGCGGAAGTTGCGTGCGGGGGAGGAGGTGGACATCGAGACCGAGGCGCCCCGGCCGACCGGCCGCGACGACGAGATCGGCCAGGTGCACCGGGCGCTCGGTAGTGTGCAGCGGGCGGCCGTCACCGCGGCGGTGGAACGGGCCGAGGTGCTGTCCGGGGTGTCCGGGGTGTTCGTCAACCTGGCGCGCCGCAGCCAGGTCCTGGTGCACCGCCAACTCACCCTGCTGGACGCCATGGAGCGGCGCACCGAGGACCCGTCCGAGCTGGCGGACCTGTTCCGGCTGGACCACCTCACCACCCGGATGCGCCGCCACGCGGAGGGCCTGATCATCCTCTCCGGTGCCGCCCCCGGCCGGGCCTGGCGGCGGCCCGTCCCCCTGGTGGACGTGGTACGGGCGGCCGTCTCGGAGGTCGAGGAGTACGCCCGGGTCGAGGTGCACCCGCTGCCGCGCGTCGCGGTGGTCGGCCATGCCGTCGCCGACCTCACCCACCTGGTGGCCGAACTGGTCGAGAACGCCACCGGTTTCTCCCCGCCGCACACCAGGGTGCACATCCGCGGTGAACAGGTCGGCAACGGTTACGCGGTGGAGATCGAGGACCGCGGCCTCGGCATGGGCCCGACCGCACTGGCCGCCGCCAACCGGCGGATCGCCGCGGTCGAACAGACCGACCTGTTCGACAGCGACCGGCTCGGCCTCTTCGTGGTCAGTCGGCTCGCCCGGCGGCACGACGTCAGGGTCTCGCTGGTGACCTCCGCGTACGGCGGCACGACGGCGGTGGTCCTGCTGCCGACCGGGCTGCTGGCGGACGGGCGGGAGGAGCACGGCCAGGACGTCGGGGCCGTAAGGGACTTCGAGGCTGTGCCGGACTTCGGGACCGCACCGGTGCACGGGGCCGTGCCGGAGCGCGGGGCCGTGCCGGAGTACGCGGCCGTGCCGCAGTCGGACGCCGTAGCGGTTCCGGACCGGCGCGTGCCGGAACCGGCCTCTCCGGACGGCGGGCCGACGGAGATCGAGCTTCCGGCGGCGGGTGGGCCGCTGCCGGAGGGCGGGGAGTTGCTGTCCTTCGGCATCCGGGGCGACGAGCCCGGGCCGATGCGCGGCACCCCGTTCCGGGCGCCCGGCGCCCGGACGGCCGGACCGGCTGCGGACGGGGGCCCGGGTGCGGCCTCCCGTCCGCAGCCCGGTCCGCCGCAGCCGTACGGCGCGGTTGTCGAACCCCGCCCCGAGCCGGATCAACCAGTGCGGGCGGTCGAGGAGTTGCCGCGCCGGGTGCGGCAGGCGAGCCTCGTTCCGCAGCTCCGGGAGGCGCCGTCCGGTGCTGCCCCGGCCGGCCGCCGCAGCTCTACCGCTGCGGCCGACCCGGGGCCCGTGCCCCGGAGCCCGGAGGAGGCCCGGGCGGCGATGTCGGCCTTCCAGAGCGGCTGGGCCCGCGGTCTGGGCTACGACCGGCGGCCGGACGGGCCCGCGGGCGGCTCCGATGCCGGTCGTCGTCCCGGCCGCGATCCCGGCGGCGCAGGCACGGACTCACCCGCACGCACCGGCACCGGCACCGGCGCAGGAACCGGCACCGGCACCGGCACGGGCGCAGGAACCGGCACCGGCACGGGCGCAGGAACCGGCGCAGGAACAGGCCTCGGGGCGGGCGCCGTTCGGCCGCAGCCGCCGCGCCACCATCCGTCCGCCCCCCGATCCGGCGAGCGACTCGCCACCCGACCCGAAGGAGACCGGCCGTGATCGGCACCACCCATCGCACGGGGGAACTGAACTGGCTCCTCGACGAGTTGGTCCAGCGCGCTCCCGAGGTCCGGTTCACCGTGATGCTCTCCGCCGACGGCCTGGCGATGGGCACCTCGGCCGGGCTGCCCCGCGAGGACGGCGACCACCTGGCCGCTGTCGCCTCCGGCTTCCACAGCCTCGCCAAGGGGGCCGGGCGGCACTTCGGTGCGGGCGAAGTCCGGCAGACCATGGTCGAGTTGGAGGGTGGCTACCTGCTGGTCGCCGCCGCCGGGGAGGGAACCTGCCTGGCCGTCTTCGCCACCGCCCGGGCCGATCTCGGCCTGGTCGCCTACGAGATGGCGAGACTGGTCCGTCGGGTCGGCGAGCATCTGAGCGCCCCGCCCCGCGCGGGGTACGGCGGGTGAGTGCGGTGCCCCACCCGGACCGCCCGTACCAGGCGGTGCCCGCGTTCCACCCGTACCACCAGCGACATCCGGAGCAGCCGCGGGCCGACCCCGACCGGCCGCCCCGGAACCCGCTCGCCGCCGCCCACCGGGCCCGTTGGTACGACGAGGAGGCCGGGCCGCTGGTCCGCCCGTACGCCATGACCAGGGGCCGGACCGGAGCCGGCGAGCAGCAGTTCGACCTGATCGCCGTGGTGGTGTCCGAGCTGCCGGACCCGGCGCTCGCCCCGGACGTGCCGGAGCCGCCGGTCGGTCCGGAGCAGGCGCGCATCCTCGGCCTGTGCCGGGGCACGCCGCTGTCCGTGGCCGAACTCGCCGCCGACCTCGACCTGCCGGCGGGCGTCGTGCGGGTGCTGCTCGGCGACCTCCTGACGGCCGGGCTCATCCGGGTCCGCCGGCCCGTCCCACCCGCCCTGCTCCCCGACGAGCGCATCCTCCAGGAGGTCATCCATGGGCTCCGCGCACTCTGACCACCCGTCCGATCGCCGACCGTCCGGGTCCTCCGGGCCGGCCGGGCCGTCCGGATCGCCCGGAGCGCCCGGCCCGGCGGGCCCGCTCGACCCGTTGGATCCGGTCGACAGCGTCCTCGCGCTCAAGATCCTGGTGGCGGGGGGATTCGGGGTCGGCAAGACGACGCTGGTCGGCGCCGTCAGCGAGATCCGTCCGCTGCGCACCGAGGAGCGGCTGACCGAGGCCGGGCGCGGGGTGGACGACCTGGGCGGGGTCGAGCGCAAGAGCACGACCACGGTGGCGATGGACTTCGGGCGGATCACCATCCGGGAGGGGCTGGCCGTCTACCTGTTCGGCACCCCGGGGCAGGACCGGTTCTGGTTCCTCTGGGACGAGTTGGCGCAGGGGGCGCTCGGCGCCGTGGTGCTCGCCGACACCCGTCGGCTGACCGACTGCTTCCCGGCCGTCGACTTCTTCGAGCACCGTGGCATCCCGTTCGTCGTCGCGGTGAACCGCTTCGCCGGGACGCGTGCGTACGGTCCGGAGGAGGTCGCTCGTGCTCTGGACCTCGACTCCGGTACGCCGGTGCTGCTCTGCGACGCCCGGCGGCGCGCCTCCGGCAAGGAGGTGCTGATCAACCTGGTCGAGCACGCCGGCCGGGTGCACGCGGCCCGGTTGCTCGCGGAGGTGTCGCCGATCCCGTGAGGGTGGTCGTGACCGTGACGGGTAGCGGACGGACGACGACTGACAGATGACAACCGACAGATAACAGATGACAGCTGACAGATGATGAAATCTGTCAGCTGTCAGTCGCTCCCCCCGCAGCGGTTACCCGCTCAGCTGTGCCACTGGAACACGACCCTGGTCCAGGTCGACCCCGGACAGTCGCCCCAGACGTCCCAGGCCTCCGGGCGGGCGCCGATCCACAGGCCGGTGGAGGAGGTGCCGTTGGCGCAGTAGGTGATGGTGCGCAACTGGCCGGAGTAGACGTTGCAGTACCCCTCCCAGTGCCAGCCGTAGTTGGCGGTGATGACGCAGTGGTAGCCGGTGGCCTCGATGTGCGGCATGGCCGCGGCGACCTCGGGCGTGATGCTCTGGTCGCTTCCGGCCGCCACCGCGGCGGCCGGCGTGGTGGCGGTCCCGAGCGCGCCCAGGGCGGCCGTCGCGGCCATCCCGAACGTGGCGATCTTCCTGGCGATGCAGCCTCGCATGGCGGTTCTCCTCGCTCCATGGATCCAACGGGCGGAGTGTCCGGCCGGTGCGGTCGCGGATGGGATGAACTCCCGCGCCCTGTCCGGTCGATGACGAATTGCACACGATTGACTGCGCAGGGTGGGAGGACGTCTAATGATGTGAGCTGTGTCACAGCGTGCTCGGTGGGGCTGGAGTCGGCCCCGATCGGGCGTTCGGGATGCCGATTTCCGGGGAGAGCGGCATGGCGGAATGCAGTGGGCGGCGCGCGGGCGGAGGGCGGAAGGACTTCGGTCCGCACCCGACGGAGCGCCGGTCCGAGGACTTCAACCAGGTGTTCACCGACCTCCTGCCCAGACTCCAGCACGCGGCCGCGATGCTCACCGGGAGCCCGCTCGCCGCCGGGGACGTCGTCCACGACGCGTACCTGCGGATCGCCCGCCGCCCGGAGCGGTTCCTCAGCCATCCGCAGCCGTACGCCTACGCCTTCACCACGATGGCCAACATCCTGCGCGACCAGTGGCGCCGGGACCGCCGCCGGGTGGCGCTGCCCGAGGAGGCGGACCTGGCCGAGGCGGTGGAGCACGCGCGTTCCGTGCTCGACCGACCGCCGGGCGGGACGGCCGAACTGCAGGCCCACTGGGAGGTGGTGCGCCTGCTCGGCTTCCTGACCGCCAAGCAGGCCCGCGTCGTGGTGCTGGTCGACCTGGACGGCTACTCCGTCGACGAGGCCGCCGAACTGCTCGGTCTGCACCGCAGCACCCTGGCCGTCACCCGTCGCCGCGCCCACGGCCGGCTGCGCGCCGTGCTGGAGCACGAGCGCCGGCGCGAGTCCTGAGGAACCGCTCCGGGGCGGCGGCGCTCCGGGCGGGGAGCCGGTGCTCCGGGCCCGGGCCGGAGGGGGCACCGCGCCGGGTCGGTGCACGGCGGTCCGGCGCGCGCCGGGGCGGGTGCGCCCCGACGCACCGAGCCGACGGCAAGTCGGCTGATGCGCCACCCCGGCCCGTACGCTGAAAATCGTGATCACGTACGAGGACGACAGCGTCCGCGCCCTGGCCGAGGACGGCCGCTGGCCCGAGCTGCTCGCGGCCTACCGGCAGGGCCGGGCGGCCGCCGTCGTGCAGGCCGGGGAGCAGGCCGCGGTGGCCCTGACCGCGCCGCTCGGCCATCTGATCGCCTACACGGCGCCGCCCGAACTGGCCGTCCGGCTGTTCGACGCGGACGGCGGTGCGGGCACGGCCGCCGGGGTGGCCGACCACGACGCGGGCCCGCTCTGGGAGGTGCTGGCGACCCGCCACTCCTGGCTGCGGCTGGCCCCGCTGCTCGGCCCGGCCCCGGTGCGCCGGCTGGTCGCACACACCCGGGTCCTGCTCGGCGAGGACCTCTCCTACGGGGCCGAGCCCGATCCGGACGGCGTCCCGCTGCGACTGGAGCCCTGGGAGAAGGCGGGCTGGGACGAGGCCTCCCGGGTGCGCGAGTACCTGCCCGGCGGGGGCGCGCGCAGCGCGGTGCTGACCCTGCCGGCCAGCCGGGAGGGGTTGGGCGGGGTCGACCTCCCGCAGTCGGGCGCCCGGCCGGGCGGGCAGCGGGTGACGCGGGGGCTGGCGGAACTGGCGGCGCTGGTCCCCTGGGCGGAGGTGGTCTGCGTCCGCGGCCCGGCCCCGCAGGCGGCCGCCGTGCTGGCGCGGGGCCGGCGGGTGGTCGGCGGGTTCCTGCCGTTCGCGCTGGTCTATCCGGCGCTGGTGCAGGCCGCCGCGGTGGGCCGGACGCACGGCTGCGCCCACGGACGGCTGCGGCTGTGGCGGGCGCTGGGCGTGCTGGCCGGTGCGGACGGGTCGGACCGGGTCGAGGTGGACGCCCTGGTGGCCCGGATGCGCTGCTTCACCTGGCAGGAGCCGTCCGCCGGGCTGCGCCATCTGCACGTCGCCCTGGAGGACCCGGCCAGTGGGGTGGCCTGGGCGGTCAGCGGTTCGCAGGATTTCTGACGGGGGAAAGGGGGACCCCCGGTCCGGCGCCGTTTCCGGGGGAGGGGGTGGCGCCGGACCGGGGGAGTGCGGGGACGGCTCAGGTGGTGACCGGAGTCGCGGCGGGTGCCGTGGCCGGGGCGGGGGCCGCGGTGCCGGGGGCGTCCGTGGCGCCGGAGGCGCCCGCCCCGCCGTGGCTGTCGACCAGGGTGAGTTCGTCGAAGGGGAGTTCGCCGCCCAGCACCCGGCGGGCGCGTTCGGCGTCCAGCTCGCCGGTCCAGTGGCCGATCAGGACGGTCGCCACGGCGTTCCCGGCGAAGTTGGTGAGCGCCCGGGCCTCCGACATGAACCGGTCGATGCCGACGATCAGGCCGACCCCGTCCACCAGCGCGGGCTTGTGCGACTGGAGTCCGCCCGCGAGGGTGGCCAGTCCGGCGCCGGTGACCCCGGCGGCCCCCTTGCTCGCGATCACCATGAACACCAGCAGTGAGAGCTGCTCGCCGATCGACATCGGCTTGTCCATCGCCTCGGAGATGAAGATCGAGGCCATGGTCAGGTAGATCGCGGTGCCGTCCAGGTTGAAGCTGTAGCCGGTCGGCACGGTGATGCCGACGACCGGGCGGCTGACGCCCAGGTGCTCCATCTTGGCGATCAGGCGGGGCAGCGCGCTCTCGGAGGAGGAGGTCGAGAGGATCAGCAGGAACTCGCGCCCGAGGTACTTGAGCAGCGCGAACACATTGACCCCGGCGACCAGGCGGAGCAGCGCGCCGAGCACCACGACGACGAACAATGCGCAGGTCAGGTAGAAACCGACCATGATCACGGCGAGGCTCTTCAGCGCGGCCGTACCCGTCGCCCCGACCACCGCCGCCATCGCCCCGAAGGCGCCGATCGGCGCGACCCACATGATCATCGACATGATCCGGAAGACCAGCCGCTGCAGGTGCTCGATCCCGCGCAGCACCGGGGCGCCCGCCGATCCCATCGCCTGGAGGGCGAAGCCGGCCAGCAGGGCGATCAGCAGGGTCTGCAGCACCTTGCCCTGGGTGAGGGCCGAGAACAGGGTGTCGGGGATCATCCCGAGCAGGAAGTCGGTGGTCGACTGGGCGCCGCCGGCGGCCGCCTGGGCGTGGCCGGCCTTGGCGAGCGCGGCGGTCAGGTGCAGGCCGTCGCCGGGCTCCAGCAGGTTGCCGACCACCATGCCGATGGCCAGGGCGACGGTCGACATGGCGAGGAAGTAGCCGATGGCGAGGCCGCCGACCTTGCCGACCTTCGCGGCCTTGGTGACCGAGCCGATGCCCAGCACGATGGTGCAGAAGATCACCGGGCTGATCATCATCTTGATCAGGTTGACGAACCCGGTGCCGACCGGCTTCAGCTCCACGGCGAACCCGGGGGCGGCCAGTCCGACCACCACGCCCGCGATGACCGCGACGATCACGGCGAGGTAGAGGTAGTGGGTCCGGTCCTTGCGTCTGGGTCCCCCCGCCGTGGCGGTCTCGGTGGTCGACATCTGCGGCTCCTTCGCCCTGCAGTCCTGGCGGCCCCGGGTGGTGGGCCGCTCCGACTATGGGGGTCGGGCGTGACGGAGGTCACGTTTGCGTTCATAGAGTTCACGGTCGGCGCGACCGGGCCGGCTCGGTCGCCGGCCCGGTCGCCTTCCGGGGTGGCCCCGGGCGTCCCCGGGCGTCTCCGGGCGGATGCGTGCGGCCCCGGGCGGATGCGGGCGGATCGACCGTCGGGCCGTCCGGAGCCGTGGTGCACACTGGCAGGCATGTCCGTGAGCACCGCCCCCACCCGCTCGCGTCGCCGATGGTTCCCCCTGTCACGCCGGCTGGTCCGCAGCCTGGCCGGGCAGCTGTTCGTCGTCCAGGTGGTCATCGTCGCCGCCGTGGTCGCGGGCGGCGCGGTGCTCGCGTACCTGTTCACCGCCGGGCGCACCGAGGACGCGGCCCGCCGCGAGGTCACCATGGTCGCCCACGCCGTCGCCGACTCGCCGGCCGTGGCGTCCGCCGTGGCCGGGCCCGACCCGACCGCGGCGCTCCAGCCGTACGTCGAGCAGGTGCGCCAGGACACCGGCGTCTCCTTCATCACCGTCATGGACACCGACGGGGTGCGCTGGACCCACCCGCTGCCCGAGCAGATCGGCAAGCGCTACCTCGGGCACATCGACTGGGCGCTGGCCGGCCAGACCCGCAGCGAGACCTACACCGGCACGCTCGGCCCGTCCGTGCGGGTGGTCACCCCGGTGTTGGACGACCGGCACCAGGTGGTCGCGCTGGTCAGCGTGGGGCTGACACTGGAGTCGATCTCCGCGCAGCTGAGCGGACCGTTGCTCGCCCTGGTCGGGGTCGCGGTGGCCGCGCTCGCACTCGGCGGTGCGGGCACCTACCTCGCCAACTCCCGGCTGCGGCGGCACACCCACGGCATGGGCCCGGCCGAGCTCAGTCACCTCTACGAGTACCACCAGGCGACCCTGCGCTCGGTGCGCGAGGGGCTGATCCTGCTCGACCGCGCGCACCGGGTCGTGCTATGCAACGATGCGGCCCGCGAACTGCTCGGACTGGAAGGCGAGTTGGACGGACTGCCGGTGGCGGACCTGGGGCTGCCGGAGGCCCTGGTGGCGGCGGTGCTCGCCGAGGAGCCGGTGCGGGACGAGGTGCACCTGACCGCCGAGCGGGTCGTGGTGCTCAACACCTCCACCATCGGCACCGGTCTGGGGCGGGTGGTGACCCTCCGGGACCACACCGAACTGCAGTCGCTCAGCGGAGAGTTGGACTCCGTCCGCGGCTTCACCGAGGCGCTCGGGGCGCAGGCCCACGAAGCCGCCAACCGGCTGCACGCGGTCGTCTCGCTGATCGAACTCGGCTGCCACGAACAGGCGGTGGAGTTCGCCACCGCCGAACTCGAGCTCGCCCAGCAGCTCACCGACCGGGTGGTCGCGGCGGTCGGCGAACCGGTGCTGGCCGCGCTGCTGCTCGGCAAGGCGGCCCAAGCGGCCGAGCGCGGCGTGGAGTTGACCCTCACCGAGGATAGCCGGATCGACGACGGGGTGCTGCCGCCCGGGCTCTCCGCCCGGGACCTGATCACCGTTCTCGGCAACCTGATCGACAACGCGGTGGACGCCGCGATCGCCGGGGCCGCGCAGCACCCGGGCCCGCCGGAGGTGACCGTCACCGCGCGGATCGACGACGGCGCCCCGTGCGGTGGCGGCGGTGCCGCTGGTGCTGCTGGTGACGGTGGTGCTGCTGGTTCCAGTGGTGACGGTGGTTCCGGTGGTTCCGTCGGCGTCGATGGTGACGGCGCCGAGGAGGACGGCTGGCTGCTGCTGCGGGTCGCCGACACCGGGGCGGGCATCGACCCGGCCGCCGTCGAGGACGTGTTCCGGCGCGGCTGGAGCACCAAGCAGGACGGCCACGGGCACGGTCTCGGCCTGGCGCTGGTCGCCCAGGCCGCCCGGCGCAACGGCGGCACCGTCGAGGTCGGCCGCGAGCGCGGGGCGGTGCTCACCGTTCGACTGCCGCTGGCCGGTCGGGCGGCCCGGGAGCAGACGGCGGCACCGGCGTGACGGCGGCGGAGGACGGCCGGAGCCTGATCTCCGTCCTGGTCGTGGAGGACGACCCGGTGGCCGCTGCCGCGCACACCCTGTACGTGGAGCGCGAGCCCGGCTTCCGGGCCGTCGGCACCGTCCACAGCTGCGCCGACGCGCTGCGCTTCCTGGAGCGGGCGCGCACCGCCGGAACGCCCGTCGACCTCACCCTGCTCGACCTCTACCTGCCGGACGGCCACGGCCTCCAGCTGTGCCGCACGCTGCGCGCGGCCGGGCACGGCACGGACGTCATCGCGGTCACCTCGGCCCGCGACCTCGCGATGGTCCGGCAGGCGGTCTCGGCGGGCGTGGTGCAGTACCTGCTGAAACCGTTCAGCGCGGCCGCCCTGCACGACCGGCTGGAGCGCTACGCCCGCTACCGCGACAGCCTCGGGCGCACCGGAGAGGCCACCGGTCAGGACGAGGTCGACCAGGCGTTCGCCCTGCTCCGCACCCCCGAGCGCAGTTCGCTGCCCAAGGGGCTGAGCGCGCCCACCCTGGACACCGTCGCCACGGTGCTGCGGGAGGCCGCCACCGGGCTGTCGGCGGCCGCCGCCGGCGCCGCGGCCGGGGTGTCCCGGATCACCGCGCGGCGGTACCTCGAGCACCTGGTGGACACCGGACGGGCGGTGCGCGAGCCGCAGTACGGGAGCGTCGGGCGGCCGGAGCTCTGCTACCGGTGGAAGGGGCGGTGACACCCCGGCCGGGGGTGCGCCGGTCCGTGCGGGCGGCGCGCCGTCTGCTCGCGGCGGCCGGCCCGTGGCGTCCCGGCCCGTGACGTCCCGGCCCGGCTCGCCCGTGACTTTCCGGCGCGTCGCTCGTTGGGCTGCCCGGGGGCGGTGCGGGCGGTCGCGGGGGAGGTTCGGGGAGAGGTTCACCCGCTCGGGTGGTTCTGGGTGCCCCCGAGGCATTCCGCCAGGTCGCGACCGATAAGGTTAGGCTTACCTAACTTCTTCTGGGGGTTGCCTTGTCGCTCGCCGCCGTACCCGCCCAGGCCGCCTTCGGGGCCACCGCCGCCGGGGCGCCGTCCCCCGGTGAGGCCGTGCTCCGCCGCCAGCGCGTCCGCGAGTCCGCCGCCCGGACGTACGCCCGCTCCTTCCCGATCGTCCCGGTCCGGGCCCACGGCATGACGGTCGAAGGGGCCGACGGGCGCCGCTACCTGGACTGCCTCTCCGGCGCCGGGACGCTCGCGCTCGGGCACAACCACCCCGTCGTCCTGGAGGCGATCCGCCGCACCCTCGACAGCGGCGCCCCGCTGCACCTGCTCGACCTCGCCACCGCCGAGAAGGACGACTTCACCAGCGCGCTGTTCGACAGCCTGCCCGCCGAGTTCGCGGCCCGCGCCCGGGTGCACTTCTGCGGCCCGGCCGGGACGGACGCCGTCGAGGCCGCGCTCAAACTGATGCAGACCGCCACCGGGCGCGCCGGGGCGCTCGCCTTCACCGGCGCCTACCACGGCATGACCGCCGGCGCCCTCGCGCTCACCGGCAACGTCGCCGTCAAGGAGCCGCTGCCCGGCGGCGGCGAGGTGGTCCGGCTGCCCTACCCGTTCGACTACCGCTGCCCGTTCGGGGTCGGCGGCGAGGCGGGCGCCGAACTCGGGGTGACGTTCGTGGAACGGCTGCTGGACGACCCCTCGGGCGGGGTGGTGCCGCCCGCCGCGATGATCCTCGAGGCCGTCCAGGGCGAGGGAGGGGTGGTGCCCGCGCCCGACGGCTGGCTGCGCGCGATGCGCCGGATCACCGCCGAGCGCGGCATCCCGCTGATCGTGGACGAGGTGCAGACCGGGGTCGGGCGCACCGGCGCGATGTGGGCCGTCGAGCACAGCGGCATCGTCCCGGACGCCATGGTGCTGTCCAAGGCCATCGGCGGCAGCCTGCCGCTCGCGGTGGTCGTCTACCGCGAGGACTACGACGGTTGGCGGCCCGGCGCCCACACCGGCACCTTCCGCGGCAACACCCTCGCCATGGCCGCCGGCGCCGCGACCCTGCGGTACGTCGCCGCGCACGGCCTGGCCGAGCGGGCGGCCGTCGCCGGCGCGCGGATCACCGCCCGGCTGCGCGAACTCGCCGCCGAACTCCCGGCGATCGGCGACGTGCGCGGTCGCGGGCTGATGATCGGCGTCGAGCTGGTCGACCCGACCGCCGGGCCCGACGCCTGCGGGGCCCGCCCCGCCGCTCCGGCGCTCGCCGTGCGGGTCCGGGAGGCGTGCCTGGCGCGCGGACTGATCGTCGAACTCGGCGGGCGGCACGACGCGGTGCTGCGGCTGCTGCCGCCGCTCACCATCACCGACGAGCAGATCGCGGCGGTGCTGGAACGGCTGGCGGAGGCGATCGCGGTGGCTTCGGCGGAACCGCCCGCAGCGGCGTCGGCCGCGGACGTCCGGGGTGGGGTGTGACGGCCCACTCCGGGGGCGTGCCCGAACTGGGCGGCGGCGGAGGCGCGTTGGACGCCCTCGCCGGGGGTGCGGGCGGGCCCGGCGCGCTCGCTCCGCTGCTGGCCACCGTCCTCGACGCCCTGGACACCGGCACCGCACTGCGCTCCGGACCGCTGCCCGCGGGCAGCCCGGCCGAGGTCGCCGCGCTGGTCGCGGACGGCCTGACCGCCGCCGGCGGCCGCGGCGCCCTGGGCCGGCTCACCGAACTGCTCGCCTACGGCGCCGCCGACCCGGCCGACCCGGCCTGCGCCGGCCACCTGCACTGCCCGCCGCTCGCCGTCGCGGCCGCCGCCGACCTCGCGGTCAGCGTGCTCAACCCCTCGCAGGACTCCTGGGACCAGGCGCCCGCCGCGACGGCCCTGGAGACCGCGCTGCTCGCCGAACTCGCCGCACTGGTCGGCTACGCCCCGGCCCGCGCCGCCGGGGTGTTCACCTCCGGCGGCACCGAGTCCAACCTGATGGGACTGATGCTGGCCCGGGACCAGAAACTCGACGGCATCGTCGAGTTGGACGGCATCCCGGCCGGAGTCCGGCCCTGCATCGTGGCCTCCGAGGCCGCGCACTTCTCCGTCCAGCGCGCGGCCGCCCTGCTCGGCCTCGGCGAGCGGGCCGTCCTCACCGTCCCGGTCGACCGCGAACTCCGGATGCGCCCGGCCGAGTTGGAACGGGTGCTGGCCGAGGCCGGCTGGGCCGGCCGGACCCCGATCGCCGTCGTCGCCACCGCCGGCACCACCGACACCGGCGCGATCGATCCGCTGGACGCCGCCGCCGAGCTGGCCGGACGCCACGGCGCCTGGCTGCACGTCGACGCCGCGTACGGCGGCGGTGCGCTGCTCTCCGACCGGCTCGCCCCGCTGCTCGACGGCATCGCCCGCGCCGACTCGGTCTCGCTCGACTGGCACAAGCTCGGCTGGCAACCGGCCGCCGCCGGAGTGTTCCTGGTCCGGCGGGCGGAGACCTACGTCTCGCTGGCCCGTCGGGCCGAGTACCTCAACCCGGTCGACGACGAGCAGGCCGGATACCCCAGCCTGCTCGGGCGCTCCCTGCGCACCACCCGGCGGGCCGACGCCTTCAAACTCGCCGTCACCCTGCGCACCCTCGGGCGCGAGGGGCTCGGCCGACTCGTCGACGCCTGCCACGACCTGGCCCTGGCGGCCGCGGCCGCCGTCCGCGCCGAACCCGCGCTCGACCTGCACGCCGAACCGGTCCTCACCGCGCTGCTGTTCCGCTACCGGCCGCCCGGGCTGACCGATGAGGCGGCCCTGGACGAGCTGAACGGACAGCTGCGCCGCCTGCTGCTGCGCAGCGGGCGGGCGGTGGTCGGGCGCACCGAACTGCCGGGGCAGGGGCCGGGGCGGGTGCGGCTGAAACTCACGCTGCTGAACCCGCACACCACGGTGGGGGAAGTGGGAGCGCTGCTGCGGGAGGTGGTCGGGGCGGGGCGCAAGGTCGCCGGGGAGCGGGCGGGGTAGCGCCTGGAACGGGCGGGTGGCGCCGGCCGGGGGTCGGCGCTCGGGTGTACGGGCCTACGCGCGTACGGGTGTAAGGGTGGTGGGGCGTACGGGGCTGGGGTTCGGGTCCGGGGTTCGGGCCGGGTGCTCAGGCGGGCAGCAGGATGCCGCGGGTGAGCTCCCAGGTGTCGGGGTCGGCGGCGACCAGCAGGCCGTCCTCGCAGCCCGGGGCCTCCGGGCGGTACGGGCTGCCGTCCAGGCGGGCCGCGACGCCGCCGGCCTCGGTGAGCAGGAGCGAGCCCGGGGCGTGGTCCCAGGGGAGGGTGCGCCAGTAGAAGATGAAGTCGACCCGGCCCTCGACGACCTCCGGGTACTCGATCCCGGCGGCGCTCCGGCCGGGGTCGATCGTGCCGAAGGCCGCGCAGTCGGCCTCCATCCGGCGGCGTTGGGCCGGGGCGAGGAAGCGGCTCTTCAGGATGCCGGTCAGCTTTCCGGCGTCGGCGGGCGCGGGCGTGCGGGTGAGGCGTTCGCCGTCGCGCCAGGCGCCGGCGCCCAGCTCCGCGCGGTAGCCGGTCGCGGCGGCGGGCTGCCAGATCCAGGAGGCGACGGTCAGGCCACCGCGGACCAGCGAGCACATCACGGCGTAGTCGGGGCGGCCCGCGACGAAGTTGGACGTGCCGTCCACCGGGTCGACCAGCCAGACGGCGGGCTCGTCGTGGATGGCCCGGGCCAGCGCCGGATCGGCGGCCACGGCCTCCTCGCCGACCACCGGGACGGGCAGCAGCTCGTGCAGACGGCGGGCGATGATCGCCTCCGCCTCGCGGTCGGCGATCGTCACGATCTCGCCGGGTGCCTTCTCCATCACCTCGCCGGCGCTCAGCGCGCGGAAACGCGGCTCCACCGCCTCGGCCGACGCCTCGGCGAGTATCTCGGCCACCTTGTCCATCAGCACGTTCGCGCTCCCTTCGCCGGTTACTACTGTCCCACGAGTGGGTGGCGGGGGTGTCGGCGGACGGGTGGCCGGGGCGCGAACGCTTGCCGGTCGGCGGTGGGGCGGTGGGGCCGGTGGGGTGGTGGGGCGGCGGCCGGACGACCGGCCGTGGGCGGGTGACGGCGAACAGCTGACAGCCGACAGCGAACAGATAACAGCAAACAGATAACAGATAACAGCTGACAGATTTCGAAATCTGTCAGCTGTCATCTGTTCGCGGCTGCTGCCGCCCGTCGTCCTCCGGCCGTTTGCCGTCAGTCGCCCAGGTAGTGGAACCCGGGGCGGGGGTGCATCAGGAACTCGTGGTGCGAGATGTTCCACGCGTAGGCGCCCGCCATCGCGAACAGCACCCGGTCCGCCGTCCGCAGCCCGGACGCGTCGTGCGCCGCTCTGGCCAGTACGTCCTTGGGCGTGCACAGCTGCCCGGCCAGGGTGGCCCGGCCGGTGGTGACGGCGGGGCGCGGCCAGGGGTGCGGCCAGGCGTCCACCGGGAGCACGGTGAAGGGCTGGGAATGCCCACGGGTGGCGGGGGTGCGCAGGTGGTGGGTGCCGCCCCGGACCACCGCGAAGTCCTCGCCGTGGCTGCGCTTCACGTCCAGCACCTCGGTCGCGTACCAGCCGCAGTAGGCGGTCAGCGCCCGCCCGGGCTCGATCCGCAGGGTCAGTCCGGGGTGGGCGTCGAGGAGTCCGGCCAGGCCCTTGCCGAAGGCCGTCCAGTCGAAGCGCTGCGCCGGGTCGTCGTAGTCCACCGCCATCCCGCCGCCGACGTTGACCTCGGTGAGCGGGAAGCCGTGCCGCTCGGCCAGGTCGGCCGACCAGGCGACGATCTGCTCGGCGACCGACAACTGCTCCACCGCGGCCAGTCCGCTGGCCAGGTGGGCGTGCACGCCGCGCAGGCGCAGTCGGCGCCCCAGCGGTCCGCCGTCGGTGAGCAGCCGAACGCACTCCTCGGCCTGCTCGGGATCGAGTCCGAACGGGGTCGGCCGCCCGCCCATCGCCAGCGGTACCGCGTCCAGGGCGTCGGTGACCACCGGGAGGTTGACCCGCAGCAGGACCTCCACGGTCGTCGCCGGCCGCTCCGCCAGGACGGCGGCGAGCCGGTGCAGCTCCTGCTCGCTCTCGACGTGCCAGCGGTGCACCCCGGCGTCCACCGCGGCGGCGATCTCGGCCGGGGTCTTGCCCGGCCCGCCGAAGGCCAGCGGCGCGTCCGGGACGGCGGCCCGGACATGCGCCAACTCCCCGCCGCTGGAGACCTCGTAGCCGTCGACGGCGTCGCGCAGCGCGGTCAGCAGTGGTGCCTCCGGGTTGGCCTTGGCGGCGTAGTACAGCTCGACCCGCTCGGGCAGTGCGGCCCGGACGGCGGCGGCGTGCTCGCGCAGCGCCGCCAGGTCGTAGACGAACGCCGGCAGTTGCTCGGGGGCGAGGGCGGCGACGTGCCGCCGGACGGCACTGCCGACCACGCCGTCGGCCGTCGGGCCGTCCGTCGTCGAGCCGTCGTTCATCGGACCGTCGTGCATCGGGCTGCTGTTCATCGGGCGGTGCTCCCGGCGGGAAGGTGGGTGGTCATGCGGGCGGCCTCGGCGAGCACCGAGCCGGCCAGCGGGGAGGGCAGGCGGACGTACCCGGCGTCGCGGTCGGCCTTGCGCTCCCAGCGGGTCAGCAGGTTGGCCTTGGCGGGCAGCGGGACGCCGGCCAGCAGGGCCCGCAGGCGGGGCGGGCGGCCGTGCGCGGCGGCGTACTCCTCCAGGGCGTCCCGGACGGCCTGCCAGAGTGCGCCCTCCAGCCCGGGGTGGAGGTCGGCGAGGGCGGCGAGCAGTTCGGCCACGTGGTTGACCAGCAGGCAGTAGACGACCCGGTCCCAGCCGCGCTCGGCGTCGTACGTCATCGGGCCGGCCACCTCGGGCGGCAGGGCGGCCAGGATGGCACCGTTCTGCTCGGGGACGAGCTTGGTGCCCTCCAGGTCGCGGAACAGCACCTGCGCCGGGCGGCCGTCGGCGTCGACGCCGATCAGCACGTTCTGCAGGTGCGGTTCCAGCACCACGCCGTGGTCGAAGTAGGCCGCCAGCACCGGCGGGAGGAGCAGCCGCAGGTAGTCGCGCCACCAGTCGAGGGCGGCCGCGCCGTCCGAACCCCCGCCCAGCAGGCGGGAGATGTGCGCCGAGCTGGTCGGGTGCTCGTCCGCGACGGCGGCGGCGAGCAGCGGGGTGACGCCGGGGCACAGCAGGCCGCCGAAGCCCTCGCGCAGGATCAGGCCGAAGCCCTCGTAGAGCGCCCGGTCGGGGGTGCCGTCGTCGCCGGGCAGGGCGAGGGTGCGGAAGGCGGGCTCGCGCAGCATCACGGCGTCCGGGAAGCGCCGGGCGAGGTCGCCGAGCGCGGGGGCGAGCAGCCGGGTCAGCTGGACGGCGCCGGTGAGCTCGTAAGCGGCGTTCTTGCGCAGGCAGTTGGTGATGCGGACGTTGAGGCTGAACTTGAGGAAGGCGTCGGCGCCGTACAGGGTGCGCACCGAGGCGGTGGCGGCGAAGCGCTCGCCGCGCGGGCCGAGGTCCAGGACGTCGCCGCGGGCCAGGGCGGCGCGCAACAGCGGGTGGTCGCCGATGAGTTGGTACTGCCAGGGGTGGACGGGGAGCAGTCGGTGGCCCGCCGGTACCTCACCGAGGCCGTCCAGTACGGCGCTCGCGTCCGCGTCCACCGACTCCTCGGCCAGCAGGTCGGCGCGGACGGCCAGGTGGCGCAGCGGGAAGGCCGCCCGGGACTCCGGCGCGTAGTGGTGCCAGTCGCCGCGGGCCGCGGAACGGGACTTGGGGGCCGGGTGGAAGCGGTGCCCGAACAGCAGGGCCTGCTCGGACGCCAGGTAGCGGTCCGGCCCGGCGGCCGGGCGCCCGGTCAGGCCCGCGCCGACGCCCTGGTGGCTGGACGCCACCTGGTCGAGGAACTCCTCGTTGACCGTGCCGGTGCGCAGCTCCAGTTCGTCCTGGGCGTGTCCGGCCAGCTCCCGCCAGCCCAACTCGCGCCAGCCGTCCGGGGTCTCCTCGTAGACCGGGCCGGTGAAGCGGTGCGCGCCGAGCAGCGAGGTGCGGCGCAGGGCGACCCGCAGCAGGGCGCCGCGGCGCGGCAGGCGCAGGAGCAGGTGGCCGTCGTCGACGGCGGTCTGGTGCTCGGGGGCGGACACCTCGCGCAGCAGGCAGTTGAGCAGGGTGTGGGCCACCGCGTGCTCGGCGGTGGGAAGTTCGGCCGCGCGCAGGTCGGCCGCGGGCGCTTCGGCGGTGGCCGTTCCGGTGGCGGACGTTCCGGTGGCGGGCATTCTGCTGGCGGGCGTTCCGTCGGCGCCGCGGGGCGACTGGGCGGCCGGGAGGACGGTGGGCCGGGCGGTCATCGGGGACTCCTACGGGTCAGGAGGGCGAGCAGGGCGGCGGCCAGTGCGGCGACGGTGCCGGTGACGACGGGGGCGGCCGGTCCGCTGCTGCTGTTGGCGAGCGCGGCGGCGAGTCCGGCGGCGACGGCGCCGCACTTGGAGACGGTCTCGCGGGTGCCGAACATCCGGCCCGGCGCGCGGCCGCGGGCGGCGTCGGCGGCGAGGACGGCGAGGCAGACCAGGCCGAAGGTCATGCCGAGCCCGAGCACCGCCCGGGTGAGGGCGAAGGTGAGCAGTGAGTGGGCCGGGGCGTGCCCGGCCAGGCCGAGGGCGACCAGGGCGAAGCCCAGGGCCAGACCGGTCCGGGGGCGCCGCTCGACGGCGCTGTGCACCCGCCCGGCGCCGACCAGGTAGACCAGGTGCGGCAGGGCGAACAGCAGCCCGGCGACCGTGCCGTTGACGCCCGGCAGCCGTTGCTGGACCAGGGTGATGAGGTACGGGAAGGAGATGATGGTGGCGAAGACGAAGGCGAACTCGAAGGTGTAGAGCAGCCTGAGCGAACTCGGCGGGTCGGCCTGGACAGTGGTGCGGTCCGCGCGGGCGGCGGCCGGACGGTCCGGCTCGGGAAGGAAGTTGAGCAGGACCGCGGCGGTCAGCGGCAGCACCGCCATCACCAGGTACTGCCGGTGCGGGTCGATCCACGGCGACAGCGCGCCGACCAGGATCGGTGCCGCGACCAGCGCGGCCCGGGCACTGCCCTGCATCAGGGTCAGCGCCCTGGATAGCTGGGAGCCGTCCAGGGCCGCCGCGAGGTAGCCGTTGGTGGCGGAGAAGGTGCCGCCGAGGAAGCCCTGGAGCACCAGAGCGAGGGTGAACGCGGGCAGGCTGTCGGCGGCTCCGGCGAGCAGGAAGGAGACGGTGAGGCCGAGTTGGGCGCGCAGCAGCAGCCGCTTCTGGCCGAAGCGGTCGGCCAGCCGGCCCCACAGCGGTGCGCCGAGGGCGGTGAAGACGGTCGGCACGATGTAGAGCAGGCCGGCCCAGTGCCCGCTGCGGTCGCCGAGGCCGGGGAGGATCTCGGTGAGGTAGGGCGGCAGGCCGAGGGCGGCGAAGGAGGCGACGAAGTAGCAGGCCGCCACCGCGTGCACCTGGCGCCGGTCCAGTCCGGTGTGGTCGGCGGGCCGGGGAAGCGACTCGGCGGTCGTCATGAACGGTCCTTCAGTAGAAGGTAGTTGGGACCGTCGGTGTAGTGCTTGTTGATGTCGGCGGCGCCGCTGCGCTCCTTGCTGAGCAGGGTGCCGGCGCTCACCATGGCCTTGACCGGCAGCCGTTCGGCGTCCAGCAGGTCGGTGCGGAGCGGCTGCCCGGCCGGGCCGAGGCGGTCCACCGCCTCGGTGAGGACGGTGCGCAGCAGCTCCAGGCTCCGCTCCAGCGGCACCCGGCCGTGCGCGGCCAGGCCGAAGGCGAGCGAGGCGGTGCACAGGTGGCCGGTGATCGTGGTGAACAGGTCGGTGAGCGCGCGGTCCTGCTCGCCGAGGATTCGCGGGTCGCGGAACTCCCGGGTGAGTGCTGCCAGTTCGTCGATCGGAGAGGAGCCGGTCCGGGCGGTGTTGAGGCGCGGGCCGTCGTTGTCCTTGTAGAGCAGCCGCAGGCCGGTGCCGTCGAGGACGAGTGAGGTGTTCTGCTGGTGCGATTCCAGGGCGATGCCGTGGCCGAACAGGGTGGTCTGCCAGTCGATCAGCAGCCGCAGCAGGTCCTCGTACAGCGCGGGCACGGAACCGTGGTGGAAGCGGTCGGCGAGGTGGTCGATCACCAGCCGTCCGTCGGGCGCCTCCGCGAGCAGGGCGGCCAGCGGCACGGTGACCGCGTCGTCCAGGCCGTCCGGGTAGCGGCGCAGCAGGACGGCCAGCAGTTCGTGGTCGGCGTGGGCGTAGCGCTGCTCGTCGGCGTGCAGGATCCGCCCGGCGAAGCGTGGCTCGCGGGCGGCCACGGCCTCCACCAGACGCTGCCCGGCCGCGCCGTTGACCAGGGTGACGGGCTTGATGGTGCGCCGGTTGCGCAGGCCCAGGGTGGCGGTGGCGAGTGGCAGTTTGAGGTGGCAGGACGGGTCCGCGGCGACGGCGACGGTGCGCATGGACAGCGTCGGCAGCACGGCGAGGTAGGGCTCGGGGGCGAGCACCGAGCCCGGCGCGATCCGGGCGAAGTCCTCGTCCGCGGTGAGCGGGTGGACCGGGACGGTCAGGAACTCGCCCGGCACGCCGAGCTGTTCGGCGCTCGGCCACCAGGCGGGCAGCGGTCCGGTGCCGTGGACGGTCAGCCGGTCGGCCGGAACGGCGAGCCAGCGCAGCTCGAAGGTGGGGTGGAACTCCGGTGCGAAGGAACGCAGTTGGGTTCCGGTCAGGCCGGAGCGGCCGCGGGCGGTCGGGTAGACGGGGTGGTCCAGGAAGGCGGCGAGGGCCTCGAAGCCGAGCGCGGCGCGCGGGCCGGTCCAGTCGGCCACGTCCTTGCCGTAGTGCTCGGCGAGTGCTGACTGCACCCCGGGCCGGATCCGGTCGTGCAACTCCATGGTGGCCAGGGTCTGCCGGCACTCCTCGGCGAAGGCCAGGTGGCCGGGGCGGTCGAGCGGGTCGGCGCGCTCCGCCAGTTGGGCCAGCAGGGTGGCCAGGTCGGTGAGGCGGACGCCGTCCAGTTCCAGCTCCGGCAGCCGGGCGGCGTGGTCGCCCTGGAAGCCTTCGGGGGCGACGGGCAGGGCGAGCGTGCCGCTGCTCAGCCAGGGGCCGTCGGGGCGCTGTTCGAGGACGCCGTCGGTGCGGAGGCCGAGGACGTCCTCGCGCAGCAGGGCGGACAGCACGCGCAGGGTGAGCTGCTCGGCGGGGGGCAGGTCGGCTTGGGCCGTCGCGGCCGGGGTGGGGTCGGTCCGGGCCGTGTCGGCCCGGGTTATGTCGGGCTGCGCTGTGTCGGGCCGGGCTGTGTCGGGCCGGGCTGTGTCGGGCTGGGCTGTTCCGGCCGGGGTCATGAGGTGATCTCCCAGTGATGGGCGGCGAGGTACTCCGCCACGGCGGCGTCCACCGCGTCCTGGTCCGGCCCGACCGCCCAGACGATGCCCAGGTAGTCGCGGTTGGTGCGGTAGATCTCGTGGTGGGCGCCGAGTTCGCGCACCGGGAGGTAGGAGAGCGTGACGCCGTCGGCCCGTCGCTCGAAGTGCGGCTCGGGAGCGGCGGTCAGGGTGCCGGCCCGGTCGGCGCAGACGCGCTCGTGACGGGCCCGCCGGTCGGTGCGTGCCCCGAGCTCGGCGGGCAGCCTCTCGCCGAGGTGGGTGCGCAGCACCAGTTCGAAGTAGGGGAGGCCGAGGATCTCGGTGAGCATCAGGTCGCACTGGTCGCCGATGGCGCGGTAGTTGACCTCGATGATGCGGGCGCGGCCGTCCGGCTGGAGGACGAACTCGGTGTGGCAGGCGCCGAGTCCGACACCGAGCGTGTCGAGCTGGGCGGTGACCTGGTCGACGACCGACCGGGGGTGCGCCGGGGTGAAGGTCAGCACCTCCTCGATGAAGTCCGGCGGCGGGGAGAGCCGGGTCCGGAAGCCGCCGAGGACGTGCCTGGTCCGGCCGTCGCCGAGGGTCTCCAGGGTGCACAGCTCGCCGGCCAGGAACTCCTCGACCACGAGGGTGGCGGCGGGGCGGCGGTGCTGGATCTCCTTGACCCGCTGGGCGAGTTCGGTGGGGTCGGCGACCAGGGTGACGTCCTCGCTGGCGACGCCCTCGCGGGGCTTCACGATGCACGGGAACGGCGGGTCGAGGGTGGCCGGGTCCTGGCCGGGCGCGAGTTCGGCGGACCACACCCGGTCCAGGCCGGACTCGGCGAGGTGGCGGCGCAGTTCGCCCTTGTTCTTGGCCCGCAGCGCGGCCTTCCAGTCCTTGCCGGCCAGGCCGAAGTACTCGGCGACCAGGGCGGTCTGGGTCTGCAGGTGGTCGCTGTTGCTGAACACCGCTTCGGGGGTGTGGTGCTGGGATATCAGCCCGATCACCTCGCGGAAGTCCTGGACGTCGCACTCCACCACCTCGCACGCCAACCCGGCTTTGGCGTAAGCGCGTTGATGGTCATCGACGTGGTCGGTGAGGACCGTGACGTCGAGTCCGAGCCGGGCGGCGGCGGGCAGGAAGCCACGGGTGACCGAGTCGGTGGTGTTGAGGGCGAGCAGGTAGAGCCGCATGGGAGTGTCCTCGGGGGCGTGGTGACGGACGAAGGACGGCGAACAGGTGACAGAGTTCAGAGTTCGTCATCTGTTATCTGTTATCTGTTATCTGTTGTCTGTCGGCTGACATCTGTCAGCTGATGTCTGACATCTGTTCGCCGTCGGCTGTTCGTGGGGCGACGGCTACTTCGGCGCGTCCACACCCGCCGCCTTCGCGATGTCGACGAGCATCGCGTCCGCGGCCTGGACGCCGATGCCGGACATCCAGGTCTCGTCCGGGACGGTGAACACCTTGTTGTTCTTCACGGCGTTCAGGCCCTGCCAGACCGGGGTCTGCTGGACCTCGCTCTCCTTGGTCTTGGTCGGGTCGTCGGCGGTGGTGACGAAGACCAGGTCGGCGTCGGCCTGGCTGATCTGCTCGGCGCTGACCTCGATGATGTTCTTGTCCACGTCCTGCGCGGCCGGGCGGGTCAGACCGACGTCCTTGAGCACCACGCCGCTGTAGGAGGCCTTGGCGTACAGCCGGGTCGGGCCGGCCACGAAGCGGACCACCGAGGCGGTCGGCATCGTCCCGTTGTACTTCGCCTTGATCTCCTCGCCCAGCTTGTGCGCCCGGTCCTCGTAGTCGGCCAGCGCCTTCTTCGCCTCGTCCTCCTTGCCGAGCGCCTGGGCGTACAGCGCCAGGTTCTCCTTCCACGGGAAGCCCGTGGTCTCGGCCAGCACGGTCGGGGCGATGGCGTTCAGCTGGTCGTACACCTTGGCGTGCCGGACCTTGGAGGAGAGGATCAGGTCGGGCTTGAGGGAGGCGATCAGCTCCAGGTTCGGCTCGTTCATCGGGCCGACGTCCTTGGTGTCCTTGATCTTGTCCTTGAGGTAGTTCGGGAAGCCGCCCTCGGTCTTCATGTGCGGGGACACCGCGCCGACCGGGGTGATGCCGAGCAGCGTGACGTCGTCCAGCTCACCGCTGTCCAGCACCACGACCCGCTTGGGCTGGGACTTGATCTGGGCCGTCCCGGCGGCGTGCTTGACGCTGCGCGGGAAACCGGCGGCGGTGCCCGCCGAGGCGATGGAGGAGGCGGAGTCGCCGCCGGACTTGCCGCCGTCCCCGTTGCTGCCGCAGGCGGCGAGGAGCGTGGCGGACAGCGTGGCGGCGAGGACGGCGACGGGGAGTCGGCGGTTCATCGGAGTTCCTTGGATCGGGTCGAACGGGGGAGGGGGGAAAGGGGGGTCAGACGGCGGCGGTGGCAGTGTCGGTGTCTGCATCGGCGCCGGAGGAGGACGCGGAGGTGGTGGGGGACGACGCGGCGGCGGCCCGGCCGCGGACCCGGGCCCGCGGCACGACCAGTGGCGTCCCGGTCTCCGGGTCCGGCACCACCCGGCACGGCACGCCGAACACGGCCTCCACCAGCTCGGCCGTGAGCACCTCGCCGGGCGGACCGGCCGCGGCGAGCCGCCCGTCCTTGAGCACCACCAGGTGGTCGGCGTAGCGCGCGGCCTGCCCGAGGTCGTGGAGCACCATGACCACGGTGCGCCCGGCCTCCGCGTGCAGGTCGGCGACCAGGTCCAGCACGTCGAGCTGGTGCCGCAGGTCGAGGAAGGTGGTCGGCTCGTCGAGCAGCAGCAGTTCGGTCTCCTGGGCGAGCGCGAGCGCGATCCAGACCCGCTGGCGCTGTCCGCCGGAGAGCCGGTCGACCTGCCGGTCGCGCAACTCGGCGGTGCCGGTGCGCTCCAGCGCCTCCTCGACCGCCGCCTGGTCGGCCTTGGACCACGGGCTGAGCATCCGCTGGTGCGGGTAGCGGCCGAGCCGCACCAGCGCCTCGACGGTGACCGCCTCGGGCGTGACGGGCTGCTGCGGCAGCAGGCCCATCCGCTTGGCCAGGGCGCGGGCGGGCATCCGGTGGATGTCGGAGCCGTCCAGGGTGACGGTGCCGGCGGCCGGGTCGAGCAGCCGGACGAGGCCGCGCAGCAGCGTCGACTTGCCGCAGGCGTTCGGTCCGACGATCGCGGTGACGGCGCCGCCCGGCAGTTCGAGGTCGAGCGCGTCGACGATGGCGCGGTCTCCGTAGCGCAGCCCGAGGCCGTGGGCGGCGAGCCGGTTCTCGGCGGTACGGGGGGTCATCAGCTGCTCCTCTGGGGAAGCCGGCCCTGGCGGATCATCAGCACCAGGAGCCAGGGCGCGCCGAGGGTGGCGGTGACGGCACCGACCGGCAGGCCGTGGACGGGGATCACGTGCAGCACGAGGAGGTCGGCGGAGAGCAGCAGCACGGCGCCGGTGAGCGCGGTGAGGCCGAGGGTGCCGGGGGTGGGCGGCCCGGCGAGCAGCCTGACCAGGTGCGGGACGGCGAGCGCGACGAAGGCGACCGGCCCGGTGAGGGCGGCGGCCAGCGAGGCGAGGGTGATGGTGAGCAGCAGCAGCCAGAGCCGGTCCCGGGCGGGGTTGAGGCCGAGGCCCCCGGCGGAGTCGTCGCCGAGGTCGAGGACGGCGACCCGCCGCTGGCAGAGCACCACGGCCCCGGCGGTCAGCGCGATGGCGGTGCCGCCGATCCACACCTCGGTCCAGTTGCGCCCGTACAGCGAGCCGGTGGTCCACTGCATCGCGGAGGAGGCCAGCTCGGCCGGGAATCGTACGATCATCAGGTTCACGGCGGCGGCGAGGCCCTGCTGGACCGCCAGCCCGACCAGCACCAGCCGGGTGACGGCCATCCTGGAGCGCCACGCGAAGCCGCCGAGCAGCAGCGCGGCGAGCAGTCCGCCGCCGACCGCGGCCAGCGGGATCAGCTGCTGCGTGGCGCCGGTGGCGAGCATCAGCACCGCGCCGAAGGACGCGCCACCGGTGATGCCGATGGTGTCGGGGGCGGCCAGCGGGTTGCGGAACAGCCGCTGCAGCATCGACCCGGCCATCGCCAGCCCGGCGCCCGCGATCAGTGCGGACACCACGCGCGGCGCCCGGAACTGCTGCACCACCAGGACGTCGCCGGGCGAGCCCTGGCCGAACAGGGCGCGCAGTGCGTCCCAGGCGGAGATGCTCACCTGGCCGGTGCCGAGGGCGATGCCGGTGAGCACGACCAGCAGCACCACGGCCAGCAGCGACCAGCCCGCGGTACGGGCCCGGCGGCGGGTGATCGCCCCCAACGGGGCGATGAGCGCGGTCACTTGGCCACCCTTCGGGCCAGCACCGCGAGCAGCGGTGCGCCGAGGAAGGCGGTCACGATGCCGACCTCGATCTCGGAGGGCTGGACCACGAGCCGCCCGAGCACGTCGGCGGCTAGCAGCAGCAGCGGGCCGGTGATCAGGCAGCCGGGCAGCAGCCAGCGGTGGTCGTTGCCGAGCACCTGGCGGACCAGGTGCGGTGCGGCCAGCCCGATGAACGCGACCGGCCCGGCGACGGCGACCGCACTGCCCGCGAGCAGGACCACGGCCAGTCCGCCGACCACCCGGATCCGGGCCACCGGCACGCCCAGCGCCTGCGCCGTCTCGTCGCCGAGGGCCAGGGCGTTCAGCGCGGGGGAGATCGCGAGGGCGGCCACCAGTCCGAGCACCAGGAACGGCAGCACGGGCGTGAGGGTGTCCAGGTGGCGCCCGGCGATCGAGCCGGCCAGCCAGAACCGGGCCTCGTCCAGGGTGCGGTGACTGGCCAGCATCAGCGCGGAGGTCCAGGAGGTGAGCACCACGGTGAGTACGGTGCCGCCGAGCGCGAGCCGGACCGGGTCGAGGTCCCCGCCGCGCCGGGACATGGCGTACGCGGCGACGGCGGCGACGGCCGCCCCGGCGAAGGCGAACCACACGTACTCGGACGGGCGGGAGAGGCCGAGCGTGTAGATCGCGGCGACCACGGCGAGGCTCGCGCCGGCGTTGATGCCGAGGGTGACCGGGGAGGCCAGCGGGTTGCGGGTGACGCCCTGCGCGACCGCGCCGGCGACGCCGAGCGCGGCGCCGACGGTCAGTCCGATGATCGTGCGCGGGACCCGGAGGCCCGTCACCACGTCGGCGTCCCCGCCGTGGGCGGCGCCGGTGAGGGCGTCGATGACGGTGGACAGCGGGATGGACCGGGAGCCCAGCGCAAGGCTCAGGGCGGCGCACAGGACGAGCACGCACACGCCGACGACCAGCAGCAACGGCCGCTGGACCGCCGAGGAGCGCGGTGTCGCCGGGGCGGTGGCGGCCGGCGGATCGGTTCTCAACACGAGGCGACATCTTAGGTTAGGTTTGCCTGACCACGTCAACGTGGGGTCGACGCCCTGGCGGCTTCTCCGGCCTTGCGGCCGGAAGGTGTTGGGGAACGCGGGGTGGTCGGTGGTCGAACGATTGTGCGGCCGGTGACCGGAATCCGGATGCTCCTGATCGCTGTAAGGTGAGGCTCGCCTTAATCGATGACTCGGAGTCGATCTCGGGAGCGGCGATGGTCCCCGGAACACCCCTGCCCGTCGTGCCGACCCTGCTTCCCGCCGGGCGGCCGAGCGCCCTGGTCGGCGACTACGGACGCCTGCGCGAACTCTGCCCGGTGCTCCGACTGCACCTGCTCGACCCCGCCGAACCCGACCCGTCGGCCGCCGACGGCTGGTACTCCGGGGCCGAACTCGCCGCCGACGAACGGGCCCTGGCGGCCGTCCTGGCCGGGCAGGAGGACCGCATCGCGGCCGAGCACGGCCGGGCGCCCCGCCCGCACGTCACCGCCTCCCGACTGCTCCACCACTACGCCTGGTCCGTCTGCCTGCTCATCGCCGGGCCCTGGCACCTCGCCCGGCGGGTCCCGCAGGTCGACCCCGCCGACCTCTGGCTGCACGCCCCCACCGGCGCGCTCGCGCTGCGTCCGCGCGGGCACGTCGCCCTCCCCGGCGACGACGAGCTGCGCGCGGAGCTGCGGGCCGCCGTGGTCGCCCACCTGGCACCGGTGCTGGCCGCGTTCGCCGGACCGACCCGGCGCCGCGACCGCGCGCTCTGGGGCATGGTGACGGACGATCTCTCCTCCGCCGTCTGGTACCTGGGCCGGATGCTGGACGCCGAGTGGGCGGCCGCCGACGGGGTGGGAACCGACAGGGCGGTCGAAGGCGGGACGGCCACAGAGGGGACGGTCGAAGGCGGGACGGTCGAAGGCGGGACGGCCGAAGACGCCGGGACCGTCGGCGAGGACGCCGCCGTCGCGGCCGCCACCGCCCTGCTGCCCGGTGGCACCCTGCCGCTCCCCGGAGCCGCCGACTTCCGTCGGCTGCGCACCCCGGACGGCCGCGAGCACCACACCCGCACCCGGCTCGGCTGCTGCCTGTACTACGCCGTCGAGCCCGGAGCCGTCGCCTGCCTGACCTGCCCGCGCACCGGGGACGAGGAACGGCTGCGCCGGTTCTGACGCACCGCTGCCACCGCCCGTCCGAGGTCGCACGGCGGCCGCCCGTCCGAGACCGCACGGCGGCCGCCGCGTCCGCGCACACCGCTCCCGTCACTCCCGCCACCAGCCCCGTTCCCGGTCCAACGCCGTCCAACGCCGTTCCCCCGCAGCGGCGTTCCCGGCGTCGGTCGGGTTCCGGCTAGGCTGCCCGCCGACCCTAAGGAGTGCTCTCACCCATGACCGTGCGCGGAACCCTCGTGGACATCCCGATGGCGGACGGCACCGCCGACGCCTACCTCGCCCGCCCCGACGACGACCGGCCGCACCCCGGCGTCCTCCTCTACCAGGACGCCTTCGGGGTCCGGCCCCACCTGAACGCCATGGCGGACCGGATCGCCGAGGCCGGCTACACCGTCCTGGTCCCCAACGTCTACTACCGCACGGGCCGTGCGCCGCTGGTCGAACTGCCCGAGCTGATCGACATCGAGCAGTGCGACGAGATCTTCGCCCAGGTCGGCCCGCTGCTCCGCGCCGCCGCCGTCCCGGAGGTGGCCGTCCGCGACGCGGAGGCCTACCTGTCCTGGTTCGCCGGTTCCCCGCTGGTCACGGACGGCCCGGTCGGCGTCACCGGCTACTGCCTCGGCGCCTACCTCTCGCTGCGCACCGCCATCGCCCACCCGGACCGGGTCGCCGCCGCGGCGGCCTTCCACGGCGGCCGCCTCGTCAGCGACCTTCCGGACAGCCCGCACCTGGCCGTCGGGCGGGTCACCGCCGAGCTGTACTTCGGCCATGCGGACCAGGACCCGTCCATGACGTCCGAGCAGATCGCCCAGCTCGACGAGGCGCTCACCGCCGCCGAGGTCCGCTTCCGCTCCGAGGTGTACGAGGGCTCCGCCCACGGCTTCACCCAGGCCGACACCACCCGGTACGACGCGGTCGGCGACGCCCGGCACTGGGTGGCGCTCCTCGACCTGCTGAAGCGCGCCCTCCCGGCGTAGCCGTACGGGGAAACCCACCGGTGCAACCGTCGGTTCAACCGACGGTGCAGGCCGGAGGCACCGGCCCGGAGGAGTCGGGCCGGTCTCCGATCCCGGCGAACCGGGCCGGATTCCGGTCTGTCGGCCACCGATCCACCGGCCGTACAGTGGGGCGCCGGGGGCCGGTGCCGGATCCCGTCGCGGCGGAGCCGCGGAGCGGCGGAGCTTCGGAGTGGCGGACCCCGCCGACACAGCCGACGGGGGAGCCGAACGTGCCGATCAGAGCGGGCAGCCGGACCATGCGAACCGGCCTCCCGGCGCTCGCCGACGTCCAGCGGGCCGTCGCCGAGGTGCTGGCCGAGCACACGCCCGGCGGCGTACGCCCGGGTGAACTCGACCGGGACGGACGGGTGTTGCGCTGGCTGGAGGCAGGGCCGGAGGAGGGGACGGCGATCGTCCTGATCGCCGGTATCGGCACCTCCTCGCTCACCTGGGCCCCGCTGCTGCCCGAACTCGTCGACCTGGGAAGGGTCGTGGCGTACGACCGGGCCGGGCTCGGGGCTGCCGAACCGGATCGCGCCCCGGTCCTCACCCTGGCGGCGCAGGTCGACGACCTGGCCGCGCTGGTCCGGCACCTGGACGCCGGGCCGGTCGTCCTGGTCGGGCACAGTTGGGGCGGCCAGCTGGCCCAACTCCTGGCCAGGCAACGGCCGGAGCTGGTGGCCGGCCTGGTCCTGGCGGATCCGGCGCACGAGGACTTCCGGCCGCGCGCGCTCGCCCTGCTCGAGACGGCGCTGACCCGCTACTGGCTGCTCCGGTCGGCGCTGGCACCCGCCCGGCCCGCGCCGGGCGACGCGCAGGCCCGCGCCGAGGCAGCCGTCGTCGCCCACCCCCACCAGCGGCGGGCGGTCCTGCGCGAGGACCGGCTGTCGAACCGGGCCACGGCGCAGTTGCGCCGGCTGCGGGCTGCCCGGCCGCTGCCCGAGGTGCCCGTGGCCGTCCTGAGCGCGACCGAGGGCCTGCCCGGTGTGCTGCGCGCCCGCTTCACCGCCGCGCAGGCCCGGATCGTGGCCGGCGGCGTCCGGGGCGTCCACGTCGTGGTGCCCGGTGCCGGGCACGCCGTCCACCAGGACGCGCCGGGGGCGGTCGCCGCGGCCGTCCGGGAGGTGTCCGGCCACTCCCGAATCGCCCGGAACGTCGGCTCCTGAGCCGCAACCGCCGCCCGCACAGGGGCTGCTGAGCCCGCCGCACGCTCTGGCACACTGTGTGCCGACGACCCGGCGGGGAGGGTCATGACACCTGGGGGCAGGGGAGATGAGCAGCACGGGAACCGTGCTCGGCGGGCGGTACACGCTGGTCGAGAAGATCGGCGGCGGGGGGATGGGCGCGGTCTGGCGCGCGGACGACCGGGTGCTGGCGCGGCCGGTTGCCGTCAAGATCCTCCGGGCGGACCTGTTCGAGGACGGGACCGCCGTCCAGCGCTTCCGTCGCGAGGCCCAGTTGGTCGCCGCGATCGACCACCCGGGCATCGTGGGCGTCCACGACTACGGGGAGAGCGGCCCGGACGGCTCCGAGCATCCGGACGGCTCCGAGCATCCGGACGGCTCCGGGAAGCCGGGCGGCTCCGATGGCAGGGACGCCTCCGGCGCCGTCCCGCACTGCGCGTACATCGTGATGGACCTGATCGAGGGCCGTCCGCTCAACCAGGTGCTCAAGGAGGACGGCCCGATGAGCGCCGAGCGCGCCCTGAGCCTCGTCGCGGACACCCTGGACGCCTTGCACGCCGCCCACCGGCGGGGCATCGTGCACCGTGACCTCAAGCCCTCCAACCTGATGGTGCGCGAGGACGGCGGGGTGGTCGTCACCGACTTCGGCATCGCGCGCGCCGTCGCCAGCACCAAGCTCACCGCGCCCTACGCGATCATCGGTACGGCCGCCTACATGTCCCCCGAGCAGGCCTCCGGGGAGGCCACCGGCCCGGCCTCCGACCTCTACTCGATCGGCGTGGTCTGCTACGAACTGCTGGTCGGGCAGGTGCCGTACCTGGGCGAGGGGCCGTTGCAGGTCGCGCTCAAGCACGTCAACCAGCCGGTGCCGGAGCTGCCGGAGACCCTCCCGGCGGCGGTCCGGGCGCTGGTCACCACCGCGTTGGCGAAGCGGCCCGAGGACCGCTTCGAGAGCGCGGCCGGGATGGCGGCGGCGGCCCGGGTGGCGATCGGCCTGCCGGGTACGGCCCGGAGAGCGGTGGACACCGGGACGATCGACCTGCGGGCGGAGCCGGGCGCGGGTGCGCCGGCCGTTCCGGCCGGGCCGGAGCCGCTGGTGAAGGTGGATCCGCAGGCCGACACCGAGCCGGGGAAGCGCCGTTCGCGCCGGACCCTGCTGATACCCGTCGTCATCCCGATCGTCATCTCGATGGGCACGGCCACCGCGCTGCTGATCGACCGCGGCCCCGGCAGCTCCGCGGCGGCCGGGTCGCCCAGCGCCCAACCGACCGTCGTGGTGACCGTTCCGGCGGCGGCCGGTGTCACCGGCACGGCGACCACCGCCCCGGCCTCCGGTTCCGCGACCGCCACCCCGCAGCCGACCGACCCGCCGACGACGGCGCCGGCCGCCGCCCAGCAGCCGGCCGGCGGGCAGCAGCCGCCCGGTGGACAGCAGCCCGTTCCCGCCCAGGGCGGGAACGGCAGCGGGCAGGGGCGGGGCAACGGCGGGGCGAGTGGGGGCGGCGGTGGCGCGGCACCCGGTGGCTCCTCGGGTGGCCAGGCCGATCAGCCCGCGAGCGGAGCCGGCACGGCCGCCCAGCCGCCCGCGAAGCCGGGCAACTCGACCTCACAGAGCGGTGGTTCGGGCGGGTCCTCGTCCGGTGACAAGCCGCCCGCGCCGCCGTCCGTCGCCCGGCCCGCGTCCTGCGGCGGCGACGGCTGGACCCGCATCGTCAGTGTCCAGTACGGCCAGCCGATCGGGTTGGCCGACGACAGTCTGGCGCCTTCCACCCCGATCGTCCTGGGTGGGGCCTCGCAGTACGGTTGGGTCGTCACGCCGGGCAACTGGTACCAGTTCAACGCCTGCAACCTCAACGGTCCCCAGCTGGTCCAGACCTTCCAGAGCGATGCGGTGACGCTCAGTCCCGGCATGTCGTTCCTGTACAACTGGACGGTGCAGAAGACCAGTTCGGGCAGCTACACGCTGGCCGCCGGGCAGAGCTGCCTGACGGCCAACGGCGGAGGGCGGAACGTCACCATGCAGACCTGTACTCCCAACCTCGCGACGCAGGAATGGCGGTTCCAGCAGTGACCGGCCGGCGCGACGGAGTCGTGCTCTACTGGCGCCCGCTGTGCGCGTACTGCATGAAGCTGCGCTTCGGCCTGCTCTTCACCCGGTTGCGGTACAGCCGCCGCTTCACCCGGGTCAACATCTGGAAGGACCCGGACGCGGCCGCCTTCGTCCGCTCGGTCGCGGACGGGAACGAGACGGTGCCGACCGTCACCGTGGCCGGCCGCCCGACCGTGAACCCGTCCTTGCGTCAACTGCTGCGTGCAGTAAGGGAGTCGGACGCCTCCACCGACATCTGAGGATCGTCTCCGCGCCGGCCCGGACCGTTCTGGTCCGGGCCGGTTGCCGTTGATCGGCCGCCCGTTCCGGGGCGGGTCCGTTAGCAGACCCCCGTGCGGCGGACAAGGGCACCCGGTGGCGGGACCTCGCCATCGGCGTGTCAAGGGTGTGTATGGAAAGTTCTACAAGGATGTAAAAGTCGATCGCCCGACGATCGCTCTTGACACTCGGTTGGGTTGTTGGTGACCGACTGCCCGTCGGCCCAGGCGGTCGGCCGTGGTTCGAATCGGGACCCGCTGCAAGGCGCGTTGGATTGCCCCGTTTTGACCGCCATTTGAATTCCTTTACCTTCTGGCGGGACCTGGCCAATTCCTGAGGCAGACCTGTCATTTCACCTGCTGGATTGTCATGCTTCTGGTCACCCCCAGCGGTAGCCCCCCACCCCCACCCCTCGGTGGCGAGCCGCTCGACCCGCACGGGGTTCCAGCACGTCAGCGCCCGTTCCGCCCCACAGGTGCCGACCCGGCCCCCGGGACGCGGTGCGACCGCGCCCACACGCGGTTTCCCGGAAGGACTCGTACGTGAAGCGAAAGCTCGCCGCTGTCGCCGTACTCTCGGCCACGGCCATGTTGACCGGTGTCATCCAGGTGTCGACCACCGCCGCCCAGGCCGCCCCCGCGGCCCCCTCGCTGCAGGCGCAGGCCGCCCAGCAGCACGAGGCCGTGCTCGCGGTGGCCAACGGCCAGTCCGCGCCGCTCGCCAAGGCCCTCGGCCTCGGCGGTCAGGAGAAGCTGATCGCCAAGGACGCGGTCGTCGACAAGGACGGCACCCGTCACCTGCGCTTCGAGCGCACCTACGCCGGCCTCCCGGTGATCGGCGGCGACCTGGTCGTCCACCAGAAGGCCGACGGCGCCGTGAAGTCGGTCGACAAGGCGGTCGCCGCCAAGATCGCGCTGCCGAGCCTGACGCCGAAGATCCCCGCCGACAAGGCCGCGGACCAGGCCTCCGGCACGGTCAAGGCCACCATCGGGCAGACCATCGACGCCGACGAGTCCCCGATGGCCGACGTCCACCAGGTCGGCAAGGCCCAGCTGGTCGTGTGGGCCACCGACGGCACCCCGCGGCTCGCCTACCGGACCACCGTCGAGGGCGTGCGTGCCGACGGCACCCCGAGCGCCCAGATCCTGGTGACCGACGCGGCCGACGGCAAGGTCCTCTCCACCCACGAGAAGATCGAGACCGCGGCCGGCACCGGCACCGGCATCTTCGTCGGGCAGGTCTCGCTCAACACCAACCAGAACGGCTCGCAGTACGAGCTCAAGGACACCAGCCGCGGCGGCCAGTCCACCACGGACCTCAACAACAGCGAGTCGGGCAACGGGTCCCTGTTCGCCAACACCAGCAACAGCTTCGGTGACGGCACCAACAACAACCGCGAATCCGCCGCCGTGGACGCCCAGTTCGGCGCCGCCACCACCTGGGACTTCTACAAGAACACCTTCAACCGCAACGGCATCCGCAACGACGGCGTCGGCGCCCTCAGCCGGGTGCACTACGGCTCCAACTACGTCAACGCGTTCTGGAGCGACGACTGCTTCTGCATGTCGTACGGCGACGGTGCCAACAACAGCGCGCCGCTCACCGAGATCGACGTGGCGGGCCACGAGATGACCCACGGCGTCACCGCCGCGACCGCCAACCTGAACTACGCGGGTGAGTCCGGCGGCCTCAACGAGGCCACCTCCGACATCATGGGCACCATGGTGGAGTGGTACGCCAACCTGCCCTCCAACCCGCCGAACTACTGGATCGGCGAGCTGATCAACCTCCGCGGTGACGGCAGCCCGCTGCGCTACATGGACCAGCCCAGCAAGGACGGCTCCTCCGCCGACTACTGGGACGCCAACGTCGGGAACCTGGACGTGCACTACTCGTCCGGTGTGGCGAACCACTTCTTCTACCTGCTGTCCGAGGGCAGCGGCGCGAAGACCATCAACGGGTTCAACTACAACAGCCCGACCTCGGACGGCTCCTCGCTCGCCGGCATCGGTCGCGACAAGGCCGCGCAGATCTGGTACCGCGCGCTGACCACGTACTTCACCTCGACGACCGACTATGCGGGCGCCCGTGCGGCCACCCTCAGCGCGGCGACGGACCTGTACGGCGCGAACAGCGCCGAGTACAACGCGGTCGCGGCCACCTGGACCGCGGTCAACGTCAACTGACTCGGGCGTGAACCGGGGCCGGGACTGAGTTGGGCAGGTCCGTCCCGGGGCACGTCCGAGCAGGGCCCGGCCGAACTGTGGGTGCCGAACGGTCGGGCCTGACGGCGGGGGCGACGGTGTGCGGACCACCGTCGCCCCCGCCGTCGCGTGTGCGGCGGGCGGCGGGCGGCTGGTGGCTGTCGGCTGTCAGCCGACAGATGTCGGACGACAGATTTCAACGGACAGATGTCAGACGACAGAGTTCAGCTGACAGATGATGAAATCTGTCAGCTGTTCGTCGTCTCCCCTGGATCTCCGCAGGCCGTCCTCCCGTCCCGGCCCGGTCACCCCAGGTCCTGGTGGATCTGGTCCAGGATCAGCCCGGCGCCGGTGTAGCCGATGCCGAGCATCCACAGGTTGTCGTCCACCTGGAACACCTTGCCGTTGCGGACCGCGTCCAGGTTCTTCCACAGCGGGCCGTCGGTGATCCGGCCCCGGTCGGACTTCGCCGGATCCCCGTACACCGAGTAGAAGATGACGTCGGCCGCCGCCTGGTCCACCTGCTCGGGGCTGATCTCCAGCGAGAACCCGGGCTTGTCCTGGTTGGCCGGGCGGCCGAGTCCGAGGTCCTTGAACAGCGAGCCCACGAAGGTGTCGTCCAGGTAGAGCCGGGTGGGCGCGCCCGCCAGGAAGCGGGCCATCTCGACCCGGGTGGCCGCCGCCTTGGCCGGCCCGCCCAGTGCGGTGACCACGTCCCGCAACTTGGTGCGGTACGCCGAGTCCGCGGCCTCGGCCTCGCTCTGGCGGCCCAACGCCTCGGCGTGCAGCCGGACGTTCTCCTTCCAGGTCGGTCCGGTGGTCTTGGAGAGCACCGTCGGTGCGATCTTGGACAGTTGCTCGTAGCGCTTGTCGTCGCGGACCTGGTTGCTCAGGATGAGGTCCGGCCGCAGCGCGGCTATCGCCTCCAGGTCGGGCTGGCCGATCGCGCCGACCGCCTTCGTCCCGGACAGCCGATCGGCGGGCAGGTAGGCGGGGAACGGCGCGCGCTCGTCGACGGTGGTGGCGCCGACCGGGCTCAGGCCGAGGGTGATCACCGAGTCCAGTGCGTCGGTGTCCAGCACCACCACCCGGCTCGCGCGCTGCGGCACCGTGCTCTCGCCGCGGGCGTGCTCGACCGTCCGGGTGCCGCCGCTCGCACCTCCACCGCTCGCACCGCCGCCGGGTGAACTCCCGCCGGAGGAGCCGGAGTCGGAGCCGCAGGAGGTGAGCAGCAGGCCCGGGGCGAGCCCGGCGGCGAGGCCGAGTGCGGTGCGGCGACTGAGGATTCGGGACATCGGCGGCTCCTCCGGCGAGCGGGCGACCCCAACCGGCGGACGGGGACCGGGAATCCCTTCCCGCCCGGCGGCCACGCTACGCCTCGGGCCCGTACTCCCGTCGCTGGCGCAGCAGTTCGGCGTACTCGGCCTGCACCCGGCGGTCCATCGCGAGGGTGAACTGCGCGTCGGCGACCGTGCGGGCGAGCGGTCGCACCCGCAGGATGCGCTCGGTGAGCCGGGCCGCCTCGCCGGGTGCCAGCGGGGTCTCGCCGGAGAGCGCGCTGAGCAGGTGGTCGGTGACCACCCCGATGAAGATCTCGGCGATGGCGTCGACGTAGTCCCGGGTGCGCCGGCTGGCGTCCAGGACGGCCGCGAGCGGTACGCCCTCGGCGACCAGCTCGGTGGTGGCGTCCATCAGGCGCCGGCTGATGTGGGTGATCCCGTCGTCCTCGATCGAGATGTAGCCCTGGGCGATGGCCTCGGCGGTGTTCTCCTCGGTGAGCTGGTCCCCGAAGGCGGTCTTCAGTTCCTCCCAGTCCAGGCGGACCGGGCTCTCGTCCGACCAGGGCGCGACGATGGCGGCTTCGAGCCCGATCAGTTCGGCGACGTCCCGCCCGCTCTCGCCGGCGCCGATCAGTTCGGCGATCCCGCCCAGGGTGTGGCCGCGCTCGAGCAGTTCGGCGATCATCCGCAGCCGGGCCAGGTGCTCCTCGCCGTACCAGGCGATCCGGCCCTCCCGGCGGGGCGGCGGGAGCAGTTTGCGCTCGCGGTAGAAGCGCAGGGTGCGGGTGGTGATGCCGGCCGCCTCGGCCAGTTCCTCCACCCGGTACTCGCGTTTTCTGTCGTCCGCCGCACTTCTGACCTTGTCCACGGCGATCAGCATAGGTCCGGGACGTCGGGGACGGAGCCTCCCGGAGTCGCCGGGAACTTCCGGTGAATCCGGTCTGTCGCGCTTCTTCCATCCGGTGTCGGCAAGGACTACCCTGCCAACCATGCCAGTGATTACTGGCGCGATTGGCAGGGTTCCGGGGACGGCCCCGGGAAGCCCCGGGAGGCTCCGGGGGTTCCCGGCGACCCCGGAGGCTCCGAGGGGTACGACCCCTCGGAAGAGCGTGAAGACCACCGCCCCACCCTCAGGAGGAGCCGCATGGCATCCAGCAGCAAGCGCCCCCGCTCCGGCACGGCCGGTGCGACCGACCCCAGCGCTGCGGCGGAGCCCGTACCGCACGTGCGGGTGGCGGTGATCGGCTCCGGCTTCGGCGGCCTCGGCGCGGCCGTCCGGCTGCGGCGCGCCGGGATCACCGACTTCGTCGTGCTGGAGCGCGCGGACTCGGTGGGCGGCACCTGGCGCGACAACAGCTACCCCGGCTGCGCCTGCGACGTCCCCTCGCACCTCTACTCCTTCTCCTTCGCACCCAACCCCGACTGGCCGCGCAGCTTCTCCGGTCAGCCGGACATCCGCGCCTACCTGGAGAAGGTCGCCACGGTCTTCGGCCTCCGCCCGCACCTGCGCTTCAACGCCGAGGTGCTGGAGGCCCGTTGGGAGAGCGAGCAGACCCGCTGGCGGATCACCACCGCGGCCGGCGAGTGGACCGCCGACGCCGTCGTGTCCGCCGCCGGACCGCTCGCCGACCCGCAGATCCCCGACCTGCCCGGCCTGAGCACCTTCCCCGGCAAGGTGTTCCACTCCTCCCGCTGGGACCACGACTTCGACCTCACCGGCAAGCGCGTCGCGATGGTCGGCACCGGTGCCTCCGCCGCCCAGATCATCCCGTCGATCCAGCCGAAGGTCGGCAAGCTGACGGTCTTCCAGCGCACCCCCGCGTGGGTCCTGCCGCGCCGCGACCGCGAGATCAGCCAGCTGGAGAAGTGGCTGCACGGCCGCCTGCCGGTCACCGCCGCGATCCGCCGGGGCACCCTGTTCGCCCTGCGCGAGCTCCAGGTCGACGCCTTCGTGCGCCGCCCCGGAATGCTGCGCGTGGTCCAGCAACTCGCCGAACGCCACCTCGCCCAGGGCGTCGCCGACCCGGCGCTGCGCGCCCGGCTGACCCCGGACTACCGGATCGGCTGCAAGCGTATCCTGCTCAGCAACACCTACTACCCGGCGCTCGCCGCCGCCAACACCGAGGTCGTCTCCTCCGGCCTGCGCGAGCTGCGCGGCTCCACCCTGGTGGCCGCCGACGGCAGCGAGCACGAGGTGGACGCCATCGTCTTCGGCACCGGCTTCCACGTCACCGACATGCCCATCGGCGCCCGGGTGTTCGGGGCGGACGGGACGAGCCTGGCCGAGCACTGGAAGGGCGGCATGGAGGCGCTGCGCGGCTCCACCGTGCACGGCTTCCCGAACCTCTTCTTCGTGATCGGCCCGAACACCGGCCTCGGCAACAGCTCGATGATCCTCATGATCGAGTCCCAACTGAACTACATGATCGATGCGTTGACGACGCTCGACGCCGTCGGGGCCACCGCGATGCAGCCCACCGTGCGGGCCCAGCGGCAGTGGAACCTGGAGCTCCAGCACCGGATGGACCGGACGGTCTGGACCACCGGCGGCTGCCGCAGCTGGTACCTGGACCCGAGCGGCCGGAACACCGTGCTCTGGCCCGGCTCCACGACCTCCTTCCGCCGGGCCACCCGCAAGGTCGACCTGGGCGAGTACGAGCTGATCATGCGCACCGCCCCGACCGCCGCCCGCACCGCCGTCCAGGAGGCCAGCGCATGAGCGCCGTCGCATTGCCCGCCGAGTACGTACCGCCCACGCCCGTCGAGGAGTTGAGCGTCCGCTCGGCCGACGGCATCCGACTGCACGTCGAGGTGCACGGTCAGCCCGGGGCGCTGACCGTCGTGCTCTCCCACGGCTGGACCTGCTCGACGGCCTTCTGGGCCCCGGTGATCCGCCGACTCGCCGACCGCTACCGGGTGGTGGCCTACGACCAGCGCGGGCACGGGCACAGCGAGGTGCCGCCCAGCCGGGTCCGCTACTCCACCCGGGCGCTGGCCGAGGACCTGGCCGCGGTGCTCGCGCGGACCGTCCCGGCGGGGGAGCGCGCCGTCCTGGCCGGGCACAGCATGGGCGGGATGACCATCATGGCCGCCGGCGGCCGCCCCGAGGTCGCCGAGCGGACCGCCGCCACCGTCCTGATCTCCACCGGCCCGGCCGAGTTGGTCGCGGAGCTCACCGTCCTGCCGGACGGCGTCCGCGCCCCGGGCCTGCGGCGCTTCCTGCACCGGCAGCTGCTGCGCTCCCGGATGCCGCTCGGGCCGGTGTCGAACGTCAGCCGGGCAGCGCTCAAGTACGCCACCATGGGGCCGAGTTCGCCGGCCGGACAGGTCGAGGCGACGGCCCGGATCGTGCACGCCTGCCCGTCCGCCGTGCGCTTCCACTGGGCCGGAGTGCTGGAGCGGCTGGACGTACGCGCCGGGCTCGGCCGGATCACGGCCCCCACGGCCGTGGTGGTGGGGACCGCGGACCGGCTCACCCCGCCGGTGCACGCCCACCGGATGGTCGCCGAACTCGCCGACCCGCAGGGGCTGTTGCTGCTTCCCGGGGTCGGACACATGGCACCGCTGGAACGGCCGGAGGAGGTGGCCGCGGAGATCCACCGGATGGCCTCCGCCCACCTGGCCCCGCGACGCTCCGCCGGTGGGCCGACGGCCGTCGACGCGGCCGCTCCCGCTGCTGCTTCCGCTCCCGTCCCTGCTCCTGTCCCTGCTCCCGCCACCGCTCCCGCCGCCGTCGAGAGGACCACCGTCGCATGAACGCCATTCCGCCGCTGTCCGCGCAGGTCGTGGTGGTCACCGGGGCCGCCCGCGGGGTCGGTGCCTCGCTGGCCCGCAAGCTGTCCCGACGCGGGGCCAAGGTCGCGCTGCTCGGGCTGGAGCCGGAGGAGCTGAAGGCGGTCGCGGCGCAGTGCGGCGCGGCCGCCACCGCCTGGGAGGTGGACGTCACCGACCTGGAGGCGCTCACCGACACCGCGGAGCGGATCAAGGAGCACTACGGCCGGATCGACACCGTGGTCGCCAACGCCGGCATCGCGATCGGCGGTCCGCTGGCCGACAGCGACCACCGGGCGTTCAGCCGGGTGATCGAGGTCAACCTGCTGGGCAGCGTCGCCACCGCGCGCGCCTTCCTGCCGGCGCTCACCGAGAGCCGCGGCTACCTGTTGCAGATCGCCTCGCTCGCCGCGCTGACGCCCGCGCCGCTGATGAGCGCGTACTGCGCGAGCAAGTCCGGGGTGGAGGCCTTCGCCCACTCGATCCGCGCCGAGGTCGCCTATCAGGGGGTCAAGGTCGGTGTGGGGTACCTGAGTTGGACCGACACGGACATGGTGCGCGGTGCCGACGAGGACGCCGTCCTGAAGCAGATGCGCGGTCGGCTGCCCTGGCCGGCCAACAAGACCTACCCGCTGGAGCCCGCGGTGGACCGGATCGTGGCGGGCATCGCCCGTCGGTCCGCCCATGTGTACGCCCAGGCCTGGCTGCGCGGGATGCAGCCGGTGCGCTGGCTGCTGCCGAGCCTGATCGCGGTGGTCGGCTCCCGCGACGTCGCGAAGCTCGCCCCGCAGCTCGCGGCCACGGCCGCCTCGCGCCTGCGCGCGGTCGGGGCCGGCGGCGCCGCGGACACGGCGGTGCGAGGGAGCCGGACCGGGGTGGGGGAGTGACCGCGGACAGCTGACAAACGACAGCCGACAGATAACAAATTTCATCATCTGTTATCTGTCGGCTGTTATCTGTCTTCTGTCAGCTGTTCGCAGTTCGCGGTCGCCTGCTCCGCGCCTCGCCGTCGCCTGCTCCGCGCCGTGCCTCGTCGCCGTGCCTCGTCGCCGTCACCCGCGGGCATCCCCGTCCGCGGCGATCCCCGCCAGCACGCCCAGCGCCCGCTCCAGGACCGGCAGCGGCGGCGAGGCCAGTCCGACCCGCACCGCCGACGGCGTGCTCCGCGGGTCGACGGCGAACGCCGCCGCCGGTGTCACCGAGATCCCCGCCCGCGCCGCCGCCGCCACGAAGGTCTCCGCCCGCCAAGGTCCCGGCAGCTCCCACCACAGGTAGTACGAGCACGGGTCCGCCCGCACCCGCTGCCCCGCCAGCAGCTCCCGCGCCAGGGCCTGGCGCGCCACCGCGTCCGACCGCTTCGCCGCCTCGACCGCCGCCACCGTACCGTCCCCGATCCACCGCACCGCCGCCTCCAGCGCGAAGCCGCCCGGAGCCCAGCCGCCCGCCCGCAAGGCGCCCGCGACCCGCTCGCGCAGCCCGTCCGGGACGACCGCGAACCCCGTGGTCAGCCCGGGCGCGAGCCGCTTGGACAGGCTGTCCACCAGCACCGTCCGCTCCGGCGCCAGCGCGGCGAGCGGCGCCGTGCCGGGGCGCAGGAACGACCAGATCGCGTCCTCCACCACCGGGAGGTCCAGCCGCCGCACCTCCTCGGCCAGTGCGACCGCCCGCTCGTGCGGCAGACTCGCGCCGGTCGGGTTCTGCAGCCGGGGCTGGAGGTACACCGCGCGCAGCGGCGCCGTCCGGTGGGCCGCCGTCACGGCTCCGGGCAGCAGCCCGTCCTCGTCCACCGCCAGCGGCACCAGCCGGATGCCCAGTCGCTCCGCCACCGCCCTGACCACCGGATAGGTCAGCGCCTCCACACCCAGCCGTTGCCCCGGCGGCACCAGCGCGGCGAGCGTTCCGGCGATGGCCTGCCGCCCGTTGCCCGCGCACAGCAGGTGTTCCGGGTCGACGGTCCAGGCATCCGTCGACAGCAGCCCGGCGAAGGCCCGCCGCGCCGCGCCCGTCCCGGCCACCCCGACCGGCCGCAGCGCCTCGCCCAGCGCGTCCGCCCGCAGCAGTGGCGCCAGTCCGCCGGCCAACAGGTCGGCCTGCCCGGGCGCGACCGGGTAGTTGAGTTCCAGGTCGACGGGTGCGGCGGCCGGTTCGGCGAGCGCGACCAGCCCGTCGTCGCCGTCCCTGCTGCCGCGCCCGGCCCGGACGAAGGTGCCCCGGCCGACCTCCCCGACGGTCAGCCCGCGCCGGGTCAGTTCGCGGTAGACCCGGGTCGCCGTCGAGTTGGCGATGCCCCGGCGGCGGGCGAAGGCGCGCTGGGTGGGCAGCTGCTGGCCGGGCCGCAGCCGCCCGTCGGCGATGTCGGCGGCGATGCCGTCCGCGATCAGCCGGTAGTCGTCCATTCCGGGCCGTCCCCTCGTCGGCGGGCAACCCCATGATTGCACCGAGCGCAAAGTCATCATTGCATCGACCTCGCGTCGGACCCTAGCCTCGCCCCATGAACGATTCGCTCGCCTCGACCTCCGCGGCCTCGGTGGCCTCCGCCGCGTCCGTGGTGGACGGCCACGCCGTGCTCGGTGTCGCCGCCGTGGCGCTGGGCATGGTGCTGTCGCCGGGGCCGAACATGATCTACCTGGTCTCGCGCTCGATCGCCCAGGGCCGCCGGGCCGGCCTGGTCTCCCTGCTGGGCGTGGCGACCGGATTCCTGGTCTACCTGGTCGCGGTGACGGCCGGGGTGGCCGCGGTCTTCGCCGTGGTCCCCGCGCTCTACACCGTGATCAAGCTGGCCGGCGCCGGCTACCTGCTCCGGCTGGCCTGGAAGGCGGTCAGGCCCGGCGGCACGGCGGTCTTCGCCCCGCAGCAGCTGCCCCCGGACCCGCCCCGCCGGCTGTTCACGATGGGCTTCCTGACCTGCCTGCTCAACCCCAAGATCGCCATCATGTACATCTCGCTGCTGCCCCAGTTCGTGGCGCCCGGGCGCGGTCACGTCGGACTGCAGAGCCTGGTGCTGGGACTGGTCCAGATCGTGGTCGCGGTCAGCGTGAACGGCCTGATCGCGGTGAGCGCGGGCAGCATCGCGGGCTTCCTCGAACGCCGCCCGGCCTGGCTGCGGATCCAGCGCTACGCGATGGGCACCGTGCTCGCGGGCCTCGCCCTGCGCATCGCCGCCGACCGGGCCAGGGCCGTCGCGGTCTGACGGCCGGGCCCGCGAGGCCGGGGCGTCATCCGGCCGCCCGCAGCACCTCGTACCCCGCCTGCACGAACCGCCCGTCCCGCGCGGGCCCGGTGTTGGCCAACACCGCGACGGCGGACGGGCCTTGCGGCGAGAACCCCACGAAGGAGGTGAACCCCCGGGTGCCGCCGGAGTGGAAGTAGAGGTCCCGGCCGCCCGAGTGCCGGTGCTGCCAGACCAGCCCGAGCCGGTCCGTCGAGTGCGGCAGCCGCAGCCGAACCCGCTGGACCTCGCGCAGTGCTGCGCCCAACTGGCCGGCCCCGCCGTCGAGATGGCAGCGCAGGTAGTGCAGCAGGTCGGCGCCGCTGGAGCGGACCGCGCCCGCACCCGGGAGCCCGGGGATGTGCCAGACCGGCAGCGCCCGTCCGCGTCGGTACCCGACCGCGCGCCCGGGCGCGTCCGGCGCGCAGGTCGTGGCCGCGAGCCCGAGCGGCCGGCAGATCCGTTCGACGAGGAGCTGCCCGTAGGGGGCCCCGGCGGTCTCGGCGAGCACCCGTCCGAGCAGTCCGACCCCGTAGTTGGAGTAGCGGTACCGGCTGCCGGGGCGGCACCGTACGGTGGTTCGGGCCAGCGCCGTGCGCAACTCCTCCTCCCCGAAGGCGGCGTACGGGTTGTCGCCCAGCTGCGGGAGGGCCCCCGCGACCAGTCCGGGGGGCAGGCGCGGCAGGCCCGAGGTGTGGGTGGCCAGGTGCAGCAGCCGGATCGGCTCGGCCGAACGCACCGTGGGCGGGCGCCAGTCAGCCGGTAGGCGGCTCTCCAACGGGTCGTCCAGGGCGAGTTCACCGCGTGCGGTCATCTCGGCGAGCAGCAGGGCGGTGAACGTCTTGCTGACGGAGCCGAGTTCGAAGACGCTGTCCGGTGTGCACGGGGCCGATCCCTCCCGTCCGAGCCGGCCGCGGCAGTGCACCTCCTCCCGGCCCCCGGACGCCACCACGACGGTGACCGCGGTGGCGTACGGCCCGGCCGCCCGTACCGCCTCCTGCACCGCCTGCTGCACCGCCTGCTGTGCCGCCGGCCTTCGCGCCGCCTCCGGGGCTTCCGCCGCGTTCGGCGCGTCCGCCTCGCTCGCCGTGTTCACGCGGCGACCGTCCCGGCCCCGAGCGCCCGGGCGAGGGTGACGTCGCCGGCCACCACCGTGACGACGGCGGTGTGCTGGTGGTCGTGGAAGGCGCGCTCGCGGTCCTCGTCCACCGGGTCGGTGTCGCGCGGCACCAGTCCGTCCGGGTGCTGGACGGCGGCCAGCGCGTCCCAGCCCTGCCGCCCGGTGGCGGGTTCGCCGAGGCAGGCGTCGACCGCGAGGAGTTCACCGGCGAGGTCCCACTGCCCGACCTCCAGCCAGACGTCCAGCCAGACCGGCAGCCAGTCCCGCACGTAGTCGTGCATCGGCCCGGGCAGGCCTTCCGGGCGGGCTCCCCAGTCGGTGAGGTGGAAGACGGTGTGGGTGACGTCGTAGCCGGTCAGCCAGTCGATGGCCCACGGCTCGGGCCCGGCGCCGAGCCAGGTGCCGGCGGCGAGTGCCGCCCAGTCCGGCCGGTGGGCGAGCCCGACGACCCGCCGGGCGTTGGCGACGCCGAGGCGACGGTTGGATCGGATCTCGGCGGCGTGCACGGCCCGGACGCGGCTGAGCGAGTCGAACATCTCCTCCAGCGCCGGGTGGCGGTAGCCGGCCCGGGCGAAGTGGGCGTAGGTCTCCAGCGGGTCGGTCATGGTGAAGTGGCGCAGCTGCCGCTCGTACAGCAGGTCGCCCTCGTGCAACTGCTCCCAGCCCTCGTCCAGCAGTTCGCGCGCGGCACGGGCCTCGGCCGGGCCGGCGACGCCGTCGCGCAGGACCAGGGAGGCGGCGAGCGCGAGTTCGCAGAGCGGCTTGTAGGCGTTGTCGGCGTCCTTCAGGTCGATCAGGGAGCTGTCCTGGAGCCACCCGAGGCCGTCGCGGTGGGCGGCGTGCAACCACGCCAGCGCCTGGGAGCCGAGCCGCTGGGCGGTGGTGAGGACGTGGGTGTCGGTCATGCTGCCCCGCCTCCGTCGGTGACCGGCGGCCCGGACGGATGGCCGGACGGATGGCCGGACGGGTGGCCGGATGGGTGGCCGGATGGGTGGCCGGGCGAATGACCGGATGATTGACCGGACGGGGGGAGCAGTCGAGCGGCGATGGCCAGCTCCAGTCCGGTGCGGGCGCTGCCGTCCCCGGCCAGCCGGATCCGGTCCAGGACGGGCTCGACCTCCAGGCCCGGCGGCCGTCCCGCAGCCGCGGCCCAGGCGAGCCAGCGGGCCAGGTGGGCGGCGGTGGCGAGGTCGCTGCGCAGGAGGGAGCGGACGGTGCCGCGGGCGAGGGCGAGCACGTGCGAACGGACGGCGTCGTGCACCGGCCCGTCGAGGCCGGGCAGGGCGAGCCGGGACAGCTGGGCCATGCGCACCGACCAGGTCTGCCAGCCGACGGCCTCCGGCCCGGGCGGCGGGGCGGGCTGCGGAGCGGCGGTGCCGTACGGCGTGCGGGCGAGGATCCGGCCGGCGGCCCAGTTCTGCCATCCGATCACCAGCGCGGCGTCCGCGGAGGCGGGCGCGGGCGGCGGGAGGCTCCGCTGCGCCTGGGCCAGCAGTGCCGCAGCGGCCGGGTCGGGCTCGCGACCGGTGAGCAGCTGCGGGGCGAACAGGTCCGTGCCGACCACCCGGACCGCGGCCAGCACCGGGCGCGGCACGGCGGTGTCCGGGTCGGTCAGGGGCGTCGGCCCGCCGCCGTTCCGGAGGGCGTCCAGGGTCAGGCCGGCCACCCGCTCGACGGCGGCGGCGTACTCGTCCCGCAGGGACGTCCCGGCGAACGGCATCTCTTCCGCTCCTCCTCGCGGGCCCGGCGGGTCCACCACGTTCCTCGGTGATCCACCACGACCCCTGGTGATCCCCCACGCCCCCCGAGAGCCCCCGCAACTCCTGCGCCGCCCCGTGATCCTCATGAGGCGCTGGGCCGATATGAGGAGCTGGGCCGATCCGCCCCCGCGGTCCGGCCCAGCGATCGTGCCGGCCGGCTGCCTACCGGGACGGCTTCTCCTTCGGCGGCTTCGGCGACAGCGCCAGCCCCAGCAGCAGGGCCCCGGTTCCGATGCATTCCGGGAGGTACGTGGGCGCGTCGGACACGACGGCCTCGTCCTCCACCATCAGGCTCGCGAGTACGTCGGCCTCGGCCGTCGCGCTGCGTGACGGCGAAGCGGTTTCGATCCGGAACTGAGTAAGCATCAGATGTGCCTCCTCGTCTGGAGTTCGCCGCCCGGTCGGGCGGTGCCCCCGTTCGAGAGTACGAGTGGGGTCGGCCACCTGCATCCGCACTCCGCTGAGCTGGGACGTTGCCCTGGGTGTGGGCGCGGCTGCGGTGAGTCGGTACGGTCTGGGCATGACCACAGCCTTGATCACCGGCGCGACCGCCGGCATCGGAGCCGCGTTCGCCCGCCGGCTCGCCCGTAGCGGCTACCAGCTCGTGCTGGTGGCCCGGGACACCGGGCGCCTGGAGCGCGCGAGCGCCGACCTGCACGCGAAGTTCGGCGTCGAGGCGGAGGTGCTGACCGCCGACCTCGCCACCGAGGAGGGCATCGCCGCCGTCGAGGCGCGGCTCGCGGACGCGGAGCGTCCGGTGGACCTCCTGATCAACAACGCCGGCTTCGGCAACAAGGGCGCCTTCGGGACGGTCCCGCTCCAGGACGAGCTGGACATGCTGAAGGTGCACATCGAGGCCATCCTGCGGCTGACCACGGCCGCCCTGCCGGGGATGCGCGAGCGCGGCCGGGGCGCGATCGTGAACGTGGCCTCGGTGGCGGCGTTCCTGCCGCGCGGCACGTACGGGGCGAGCAAGGCGTGGGTGGTGAGCTTCACCCAGGGCGTGCTGCGGGACCTGGGCGGGACGGGCGTGCGGATGATGGCGCTCTGCCCGGGCTTCACCCGGACCGAGTTCCACGAGCGGGCGGGCATGGGCACCGGCAACATCCCGTCCTGGTCCTGGCTCTCGGCGGAGCGGGTGGTGAACGAGGCGATGCGCGACCTCGCCCGCGGCCGGTCGGTGTCCGTGCCGGGCAAGCGCTACAAGCTGGCGGTGGCGGTCGCCCGGGTGCTGCCGTCCGGCAAGCTCGGCGGCCTGTCCAACAAGGCGGCGCGGACGTACCGGACCGACTGAGGCCGCCAGGGTGCTCGGGTGCTCGGGTCGCAGTAAGGGCGGCCGGGTGCTCGGGTTGCGGTAAGGCCGCCCCGGCGGCCGCGCGGGCGGGCGGATCGTCGTCGGCAGCGGGAATAGAGGGAGGCTCACTATTAGTTTGTCTAACTATGAGCTATGCTCGCTATGCTGATGGCGTCCGCCTGTCCGCCCTACCCACGGAGGTTCGCCCTTGAGGCCCACCACCATCGACTGGACCCCGCCCGAACACGCCGAGGGCGATCCCCGCCCGCCGGCCCAGTGGCGCCGGATCCTCGCACTCTTCCGCCCCTACCGGGGCCGTCTCACCACCGTCGGACTGCTGGTCGCGGCCTCCGCCGTGGTCTCGGTGATCTCGCCGTTCCTGCTCCGCGCCGTGCTGGACACCGCCATCCCGCAGGGCCGCACCGGGCTGCTCAGCCTGCTCGCGCTCGGGATGATCCTCACCGCCGTGGTGAACAGCATCTTCAACGTGCTGCAGACACTGATCTCCACCACCGTCGGCCAGCGCGTCATGCACGACCTGCGCACCTCGGTCTACAGCCACCTGCAACGGCAGTCGCTCGCCTTCTTCACCCGGACCCGCACCGGCGAGGTGCAGTCCCGGATCGCCAACGACATCGGCGGCATGCAGTCCACGGTGACCTCCACCGCGACCAGCCTGGTCTCCAACCTGACCGCGGTGATCGCCTCGATCGTCGCCATGGTCGCGCTGGACTGGCGCCTGACCGTCGTGTCGCTGCTGCTGCTCCCGCTGTTCGTCTGGATCAGCCGACGGGTCGGCCAGGAGCGCAAGAAGATCACCACCGAGCGGCAGAAGCAGCTGGCCGCGATGAGCTCGGCGGTCCAGGAGTCGCTGTCGGTCAGCGGCATCCTGCTCGGCCGCACCATGGGCCGCTCCGGCTCGCTCGCCCGCGAGTTCACCGAGCAGTCCGACCAGCTCGCCGACCTCGAGGTGCGGTCCAGCATGGCCGGGCGCTGGCGGATGAACACCATCCAGATCGTGATGGCCGCGATGCCGGCGCTGATCTACTGGGCGGCCGGACTGACCTCGGCGGCCGGCGCGCCGATCGTCTCGGTCGGCACCCTGGTCGCCTTCGTCACCCTCCAGCAGGGCCTGTTCCGCCCGACCGTCAGCCTGCTGTCCACCGGTGTCGACGTGCAGACCTCGCTGGCGCTGTTCCAGCGCATCTTCGAGTACCTCGACCTGCCGGTGGAGATCGCCGAACCGCCGCGCCCGGTCAACCTGACCGACATCCGCGGCGAGGTCCGCTTCGAAGCCGTGGACTTCCGCTACGACCCCGAGCAGGAGCAGCCGACCCTGGCCGACGTCGAACTCAAGGTCCCGGCCGGGAGTTCACTGGCCGTGGTCGGCGAGACCGGCTCCGGGAAGACCACCCTCAGCTACCTGGTGCCGAGGCTGTACGACGTCACCGGCGGCCGGGTCACCCTGGACGGCGTGGACGTGCGCGAGCTGTCCTTCGACACCCTGGCCCGCGCGGTCGGCGTGGTCTCCCAGGAGACCTACCTGTTCCACGCCTCGGTCGCCGAGAACCTGCGCTTCGCCAAGCCCGGGGCCAGCGACGCCGAACTGGTCGAGGCCGCCCGAGCCGCCCAGATCCACGACACCATCTCCGCCCTCCCGGACGGCTACGACACCATGGTCGGCGAACGCGGCTACCGCTTCTCCGGCGGCGAGAAGCAGCGTCTCGCGCTCGCCCGCACCATCCTGCGCAACCCGCCGGTGCTCATCCTGGACGAGGCCACCAGCGCGCTCGACAACCGCACCGAACACGCCGTCCAGCAGGCCGTGGACACCCTGGCCGCCGGCCGCACCACCATCACCATCGCGCACCGGCTCTCCACCGTCCGCGCCGCCGACCAGATCGCCGTGCTCGACCGCGGCCGGGTGGTCGAACTCGGCACCCACGAGGAGCTGGTGGAGCTCGACGGCCGCTACGCGGCGCTGCTGCGCCGGGAGGCCCCGGAGTCGCCGGACGCCGTCGACGCGGCGGAGGCGGCCGAAGCGGCGGCCCTGACCGAGGCCGCGGTCGGCCACGCGTGACCGGGGGCAGGCGTAACCGGGGGCCACGCGTAACGGTCGGTCACGCGCGACCGACTGACCGCGCGCAAGCGACGAGCGCGCGCAACCGACGGCCGCGCGCAGCGGGTCAGGCCGCCTTCGGCGCCTCGTTGTAGCTCTCCGCGACCTCCTGGCCGGAGAGCCGCTGGATCGCCGCCATCACCTCGTCCGTCACCTGGCGGCGCGCCTTCAGCGAACGGGCCTGCCCGTGCAACTCGTCGAAGTGCAGCGGCTCGCCGAAGCGGACGGTCACCTTCTTGAGCCGCGGGACGCGCTTGCCGACCGGCAGGATCTGCTCCGGGCCCTCCAGCGCCACCGGCACCACCGGGACGCCCGCGGTCAGCGCGAGCCAGGCCACGCCGGTCTTGCCCCGGTACAGCCGGCCGTCCAGCGAGCGGGTGCCCTCGGGGTAGATGCCGAAGGCCTTGCCGGCCTCCAGGATCTCCAGCGCCGACTCCAGCGAGGCCTGAGCGGAACGGTAGGTGCCGCGCTCGACCGGCACCGCGCCGATCGACTCGAAGAAGCCCTTGGACAGCCGGCCCTTGAGCCCGGTGCCGGTGAAGTACTCGGCCTTGGCGAGGAAGTGGACCCGGCGCGGGGCGGTGAGCGGGATCACCACGCTGTCGATGAAGGACAGGTGGTTGCTGGCCAGGATCACCCCGCCCTTGCGCGGCACGTTCTCGATGCCCTCGATGACCGGGCGCCAGATGCCCCGTGACACGGGTTTCAGCACCAGCTTGGTGGCGAGGTCGAGCACGGTTCCCTCCCTGGACGAACGACCGCCCGGGAGGAGCCCGGGTCAGCAATCAGATCCGCAGACTACGACACCGACCCCGGCGGCCGTCCACTCCCGGCGACCGTGGCGAACACCACGGCCGGGTAGGGTGCGTCCGTCCGAACCGGGCAAGACCCCGCAGTACCCAGGAGGGAACGATGGAGAGCGTCGAAGCCATCAAGGAGATGTTCGACCGTATCGACAAGAACGGTGACGGCAGGATCACCGCGGCCGAGTACGCGCTGGCCGCCAACGAGATGGGTGACCACGGCGTCACGCTCTCGATGGCCGAGGCGCTGATCCACACGATGGACACCCGGCACCAGGGCTACCTGGACTTCGAGGAGTTCCTGGCCGCCCGCCAGCGCTGAGCACCCGCCGACGGGGCCGGTCGCCGTACCGGCGGCACCGGCTCCCGTCGGAGGCCGTGACCGCCGGGTCGTCTGCCGGAGGCCGTTACCCGGCTCCCACCGGAGACTGTTACCCGGCTCCCACCGGAGGCCGCTACCGGGCTCCCGTCGGAGGCCGCGACCGCCGGGTCACCGGTCGGCCGGCGGCACCGGGAACACCCGGCGCACCACCCGCTCCGCCGCCCCGCCGTCGTCCCAGACGCAGAACTTCGCGCGGAACCGCTCCCGCGCCCCCGGTTCCGGATCGCCCGCCCGCAGCGCCCGCGCCAGCCCGTCCACGTCCACCGTGACCGCGCCCGGCGGCTCCGCGAACAGGTCGAAGTAGACGCCGCGTTCGCGCTGGTACTCCTCCCAGTCCGGGGCGAATATCACTACCGGCCGGTCCAGCACCGCGTAGTCGAACATCATCGAGGAGTAGTCCGTCACCAGCGCGTCCGCCGCCAGGTACAGGTCCTCGACCACCGGGTGCGCCGACACGTCGACGATCTCCGCCGCGTCCTCACCGGCCGTCAGGTCGCCCGGGCCGTCGGTGTGGAAGTAGTGGGTGCGCACCAGCAGCGTGAACCGCGGGCCCAGCCGCCGGGCCAGCTCCGCCACGTCCAGCAGCGGCACGTAACCGCCCTTGCCGCCGCGGTGGGTCGGCGCGTAGAGCACCGCCGTGGTGCCGGGCCGCAGGCCCAGCCGCTCGCGCATCGCCCGGACCTCCGCCGGACCGGCGTTGGCGAGGCGGTCGTTGCGCGGGTAGCCGGTGTCCAGCATCTCGTACCGGCCGGGGAAGGCCCGGGTGAAGTGCTCGCTGGTGTGCGGGTTGGAGGAGACCAGGAAGTCCCAGCGGTCGATGGCCTCCTGGAGCCGGTCGAAGTCCATGTCCTCGGCCGCCTCGGGACGTCCCTGGAGATCCATGCCCATCGCCTTGAGCGGGGTGCCGTGCTGGGTCTGGACGTGCACCGTGCCCTGGCGCTTCGCCATCGTGCGCGGGAAGTTGACGTTGTTGACGAAGTACTTGGCGGTCGCCATCGCCTTGAGGTAGGCGGGGGTGTTGACCACCACGTACGGCACGCCCGGCGGCATGGCCTCGGCCTGCCGGCGGTTCTCCACCACCCACACGCCCCTGATCTGCGGGGCGAGTTCCTTCGCCTTCTCGTAGATCGCCGCCGGGCTGCACGCGTAACCCCGGTGCCAGTAGGCGGCGTAGACGGCCAGGTGCTCGTCCAGCGGGAGGCGGCGGAACGCGTTGTAGGCGGTGAACCGGGCGCCGCTGCGCACGCCCTTCTTCACCGCGGGCGCCACCGCCCTTGCCCCGCGCTTGAGTTCGCGCGGCAGCCGGCCGGTGCGGCGCAGTTCGGCGTACGCGATCCGGGCGCCGCGCGCGGCCAGCCGGTACTGCACACCGCGCACTCCGCCCGGGAAGCGGTAGTCCGCCGGGCGGTGCCGCTCGAAGTGGACGGCGACCCGGTGGAAGTAGTCCTTGCGGCGGGAGACGGGGACGAGCCCCGGGGTGTCGTAGACGTTCAGCGACTGGCGGACGGTCCGGTCGAAGACCAGCGTGCGCAGCGACTCCGGGACGGGCCCGGCGGGGCCGTCCGGGCGGTCGCAGCGGTCCAGGAAGGCGAAGATCGCGTCGTACTGGGCGAACACGTCGGCGTGCTTGGGGGAGGCGGTGGCGGTGATCGCGCCGTCCCGGCCGCGCCGGTAGAAGTAGCAGGGGCGGTCCAGGTAGCGCAGCCGCCCGGCGGCCAGCAGGGCCGGGTAGGTGACCGAGATGTCCTCGTAGTAGCCGCGCCCGAAGGCGACGCCCAGGCCCTCCAGGAAGGTACGGCGGAACACCTTGTTCCAGACCGACATCACCGTCTGGAACAGCGCCGGGTGCTCGGCCACTGTGCAGCCCTCGACCAGCGGGGAGCCGACCAGCACGTGCCGCCAGGGGTTGGGCTCGCTCCCGCCGTCGGGGTAGACGTGGGTGAAGTCGGTGAGCAGCACGTCGGCGGGCACCTCGCGGCGCTGCTCCTGCGCCAACTCGTCCAGGATCACGCCGACCGTCCGCTCGGGCAGCCAGTCGTCGCTGTCCACGAACCAGACGTAGTCACCGCGCACCTGCGGCAGGGCGGCCGCCCGGGCGCCGCCGAGGCCCTGGTTCTCGGTGAGGTGCATCACCCGTAGCCGGGGGTCGCGGGCGGCGTAGGCGTCCAGGATCGCGCCGGAGCCGTCGGGGGAGAGGTCGTCGACCGCGATCACCTCGAAGCGGGCCTCGGCGGCGGGGGTGTCGCCGAGGATCGAGTCGAGGCAGCGCGGCAGGTACCGCTCCACGCCGTGGACCGGGAGCACGATGCTGAGGAGGAGGGACACGCTGGCCGAGTCTACCGATCCACACGGTACGACCTGCGGGGACGTCCGGTTGGGCGGGCCGGGTGCCGGGGCCGGGAGTCGGAAGCGCGGCGGTGGGGGCGGCAAGGCGGCCGCGGGGGTCGGGGCGGCTGCGGGGCCGGGGCCCGGAACCGCCGGTGCCGGGCCCCGAGCGGGGCGGCACCGGCAGTCTGGTGGCGGTCCGGCCGACCCTCTACGGCCGACCGCCGGTCCGGGCACCGTGCGGGCCTGGCCACCGCAGCGTCGAGGTGGCCGGGCAGTGGCCCGCAGGAGCCGGAGTTCTTCGTCCGAGCCATTCATCACTCGAACACACGGCTGGGTGCGATGCGGGCACCGGCGTGATGCATCAGATATTGCTTGGATGATTGACGCGAGTCAATCCCTCGAATGTGTTCACTTCATGAAGCCCCTCGGGTGGGCTCGTCGCCGCGCTCGTCCCCGTGCTCGCGGTCGTGCTCGACCGGCGTGCTCGACCGGCGTGCTCGACCGGCGTGCTCGACCGGCCGCCGGTGATCGTTTTGTCGACCTTGCGACTGTCCCCTTCTATAGGGGCGATACGTCGACACCTCCACGGCGCCGTCCGGGCGCCTCCCCGCGCCCGGCGCACGCGGCGCGAACGGGCGCCGGGCCCGCGCCTCCTGGCCCTGGTGACGGAAGGCCGGTCGTGCACCATCATTGATGCCTAGTCGTGACCGCCCTGGCGGCCCCTGGTGCACCGTCAGTTGACGTCGCACGGTACGGTGGCACAACACCATGGACGGTTGCGCGAAGGCCGTCCCTCACGGATAGTCTTCGCCTCACGGCCCTGGCGCCTCGTAGGGGTGGGAAAACTGATGGAACACATGCAAGTGCGGACTCGGCCCCGTGTGCCGGCGATCCAGTGCGGTGTCGGCGCGACCGGCCGCCGGATCGACCGACACCTGGCCGTGCTCGGCGCGCCCGCACTCCCGGCGGTGGACACCGCCGAGGCGCTCGGGTTGATAAGGGAGCTGACGCCGCGCGGCGCCGACGCCCCGGCGGCGGCCCGCCGTCGCCACAGCAGGGTCTCGCTGCTGGCGCCGCTGCGCCGGCTGCGCCGGAGTCTCTTCGGCGGGCGAGGCTAGCTCGGAACCCGGCCCGGGGCTCCGGCCCCGGGCTCGGAGTCGGGGCCGGATCCGGCCCCGGAACGACCCGTCGGACCAGTGGTCCGTCGGGTCTTCGGCGTCTCCGGGGGCCGGGGCGCCACATTGGTCTGAACCTCTCACCCTATGCGAGGCCGCCACCTCGGCGTGGGCAGTCGGCGAGGCAGTACCCCCGGCCCGCCGGGCTGGGTCAGGATGGCGCCATGGCGGACAACAACCACTTCACGTCAACCGGGTCGACCGGGTCGTTCCAGACCACCGTGCTGGAGATCACCACCGGCAATCGCGAGGTCGCGCTCGACATCACCGACCGCTGCGCCGCGTTCCTCGACGAGCGGGCCCCCGGGCGCGACGGGCTGCTCAACGTCTTCGTCCCGCACGCCACCGCCGGGATCGCCGTCCTGGAGACCGGCTCCGGCAGCGACGACGACTTCCTCGCCACGCTGCGCGAGCTGCTCCCGGCCGACGACCGCTGGCGCCACCGGCACGGCAGCCCCGGCCACGGACGCGACCACGTGGTGCCCGGACTGGTGGCCCCGCACGCCACCCTGCCGGTGCTCGGGGGTCAACTGGCGCTCGGTGTCTGGCAGTCGGTGGTCCTGATCGACACCAACGGCGACAACCCGCGCCGCACCGTCCGGCTGTCCTTCCTCGGCTAGACCGGAGCCGTCCGCCCCTCGGCGGTGTGGCCTTCGCAGGTGTTGTGGCCTTCGCGGTCGGCACGGACGATGTGGTCGGCGCGGGCGATGTGGTCGGCCACGGTGGCGAGGTAGCGCTCGATCGCCAGGTGCTGGCAGAGCAGCGCGACCGGCCGGCCCAGCCTCGCGTACCAGGCGGCGAGCCGGGAGAACGCGGCGACCTCGAACCACACCTCGCCCTCGGCGTCCATCGACACCAGGAACGACTCCTCGCCGCACTCCGGGTGCCCGGGCAGCGTCCCGTACGCGAAGCCGATCCGGTCCGGCTCCGCGACCGTCCACACCACCCGGCAGGGGATCACCAGCCGGGGCCACCGGGCCCCCGGCAGGCTCAGCCGCAGCAGCACGGTGGCGCCCTCCCGGGCGGGGCCGCCGGGGTGCACCGCGAAACCGGTCCCCAGCTGGCTGCCCCAGCCCAGCACGTACCGCCCGGCCCGCTCCAGCACCTCCGGCCCCCGGCCGAGGTGCACCCGCCGCCGCAGGTGGGCGTAGCCGTCCGGCAGTCGCCCGCCGCGTGTGGCCCCCACCTCGGCGTAGCTGGGTTCGGTGGCCCGGGCGGCGCGCAGCCGCTGGTGAAGATCGGCAACCATGCCGGCCACGCTATCCGGGCCCCGGACCCGCTCCGCAGCGGGGTGGGTCCGGGGCTTCCGAGGGTTCAGCGGGCGGGCTCGGGGAGGGGGCGCCTTGCGGTGGGGCGGGGCCGGGGAGTAGGAAGGCGGCATGAGCGATACCGGGACGAACGAGGCCGTCGTGGGCGAGGGCGCGGCGGTCTGTGCAGCGGCGCCCGCCGACTCGGCGGAGGCGGCGCTGCGGGAGGACCCGGCGGCCGCAGGGCCGCGGGCCGACTGCGTGCTGTGCGGCGAGCCGACCGTGCTGCCCGCCGACCAGCCGGGCAGCACGCTGTGCCCGACCTGCGCCTGGCAGCAGGCCCAGCGGATCGCCTGTTCGGGCTGAGGCCGGCTCCAGGGTCGGGGCCGGGACCGGGGTTGGGTTTCCGGGGTCGGGTCCGGGGCCGAGCCGTCGGGAGGCCGGCCGTTACGCGTCCTCCCGTCCGGCCAGTGCCAGGGTGGAACCGTGCCGGCCCTTGCGGACCAGCAGTTGGGCCGGGATCCGGCTGCGCAGGTCGGCCACGTGGCTGACGATGCCGACCGCGCGGTCCCGCTCGCGCAGGCCGTCGAGGACGTCCATCACCTCCTCCAGCGACTGCTCGTCCAGGGTGCCGAAGCCCTCGTCGATGAACAGGGTGTCCAGCGGCATTCCGCCCGCCTCGTCGGTGACCACGTCGGCCAGGCCGAGGGCGAGCGAGAGCGAGGCGAAGAAACTCTCGCCGCCGGAGAGGGTCGCGGTGTCCCGCTCGGTGCCCGTCCAGGCGTCGATCACCCGCAGGGCCAGGCCGGAGCGCTTGTTGCCGGTGCCCCGGTCGTCGCTGTGCACCAGGGTGTAGCGCCCGCCGGACATCCGGACCAGCCGGGCGCTGGCCGCCGCCGCGACCTGCTCCAGCCGGGCGGCCAGGACGTACGACTCCAAGCGCATCCGCAGCCGGTTCTCCGTGGAGGTGCCGGCGGCCAGCGCGGCGAGCCGGTTGATCCGCCCGTACCGCTCCAGGGCCGGGGCCAGCTCGGCGGTCAGCTCGGTCAGGGCGCGCCCGATCGCGGCCAGTGCCGTGCACCGCTCGTGCGCCGCCGCCCGGGCGGCGTGCGCCCGGCCGAGCCGGTCGGTGGCGGCGTCGAGCGCGGCCGCGGCGGCGGGCAGGTCGACCGGCGGACGGGCGGCGGCCTCCACCAGCTCGGGCAGCGCCAGCTCGTGCCGGACGGCGGCCGACTCCGCGCGGTGCCGTTCCAGGCGGGCCTCCAACCGCTCCCGCTCCTCGCGCGGCAGCAGGACGGCGAGGGCCGCCCGGGCGTCCGGGAAGCCCGCCGCGACCGCAGCCTTGCCGAGCTCTTCCTCGGCGCCGCCCAGCCGGGCCCGCACCTCCGCCGCCGACCGGGCCGCGGCGGCCGCTCCGGCGACCGCCTCGGCGAGCCCGGTCAGCGCCGCGGCCCGCGCGGCGACCGATTCGGCCCCGCCGCGGGCGGCCGCCACCCTGGCCGCCGACTCCCGCTGCTCGTCGGTCAGTTTCAGCAGCCGGTCGGTGATGACGGCGGCGCGCTCCTTGGCCTCGTGCAGCTCGTCCAGCCGACGGGTGCGGTCCTGCGACAGCCGGGCGATGTCCTGCCCGACCCGGCCGAGCGCCTCCGCCTCCCGCAGTGCGGTGCGGTGCTCCCGCTCGGCATCGGCGAGCGCGTGGGCGAGTGCCTCGGTGCTCTCCGGGCCGGCCGTGCCGACGGCCGTCGCCTCGCGCACCCGCAGAGCGGTCAGCGCCTGGTCGGCCTCGCTCCAGCGGCGCTCGGCGGCGGCCTGGGCCCGGCCGGCCCGCTCCTCGTCCTCGGCGCTCACCCGGCTGCCCGCGGCGGCCTCGGCCGGGGACGGGTGCTCGGGCGAGCCGCAGACTCGGCAGGCCTCGCCCGAGCGCAGCTGCTCGGCCAGTTCGGCGGCCATGCCCGCCAGGCGGCGGTCCCGCAGGTCCAGGCCGAACTCGCGGGCGTCCAGCGCCGCCGTGCGCAGGTCGGCGACCTTCGGCTCGGCCACGGCGATCTCCGCCCGCAGGCCGTCCCGCTCCCGGGCCGCGCCCAGGCGGGTGGCCAACTCGGCCCGTCGGCCGTCCAGTTGCTCGACCCGGGCGCCCGCGGCCTGGGCCCGCGCCTGCTGCTCCTCCAACCGGCCCAGCTCGCCGTCGAATTCGGCCAGCCAGTCCTCGGCCTCCTCGGCCAGCTCCTCCGCTCCCCGCCGCTCCTGCGTCAAGGAGTGCTGCTCACGGCCGAGTTCGGCGCAGCGCCGCTCCTCGGCCCGGGCCGCCTCCAGCCGGACCACCTCGGCGCGCAGCCGCAGTTCCGCCTCGGCCAGCGCGGTGGCGTCGGCCTCGGCCGACGGGCGCGTCGCTCCGTGGTGGACCCCGTGAGCGTCGTCGACCCCGGGGGCGTCGTCGACCCCGTGGAGCCAGTGGACCTCGTGGAGCCAGTGGGCCCCGTGGGCGTCGTCGATCCCGTCGATCCCGTCGGCCGCGCGGGCGAGCGCCGCCCGGTGCCGCTGCTCCGCCGCCCGTGCCCGGCCGAGCGCCTCGGCCGCGCTCTCCCGCAGGCGCAGCGCCGACTCCACCCCGACCGCCGCCTGGGCGTCCGCGAGCCGCCGGCGGTCCCGCGCCGCGACCGGTTCGAGAGCGGTCTGGCGCTCGGCCTCGGCCAGGGCCTCCCGGTGCCGGCGCTGCCGCCCGGCCAACTCCTCGGCACCTTCCCGGCCGTGCCGGGCCGACCGCTGCGCCGCCTCGGCGCCCGCGAGCGCGGCCTCGGCGACGGCGAGCCGTTCGGTCGCGTCACTGCGCAGGATCGCCGCCCAGCCGAGCAGCCCGGCGGTCGGTTCGGCGTTGTCGGCCTCGTCCGGCAGCCAGTCCCCGGCGGGTTCGGCCCCGGGCCCGGCCGCCTGTTCGGCCTTGCTGGCGAGGTCGCGCAGGCGGCGCCGGCCGGTCTGGACGGCACTCTCCTGGGCGCGGCGCCGCTCGGCGAGCCAGGCCTCGACGAGCCCGTAGCGCTCGGTGTCGAACAGTCGGCGCAGCAGCTTGCCGCGCTCCTCGGAGTCGCCCTTGAGGAAGCGGGCGAAGTCGCCCTGGGGCAGCAGCACCACTTGGCAGAACTGCTCCCGGCTCATCCCGAGCAGCCGGTGGATCTCCTCCCCGGCCTCCTGGTGCGACTTGCTGACCGGCCGCCAGCCCGGCACGCCGTCGCCGGCATCGGCGGCCCATTCGCGCAGCAGGGTCTGCGGCCGCTCGACGGTGGTGCCGGTGCCGACCTTCTTCGGTCGGCGCTGCTCGGGCAGCCGGGTGATCTGCAGCCGCCGCCCGCCGAGCGTCAGCTCCAGCTCCACCCGGGTCAGCCGCCCGGGGTCGGCGTGGTCGCTGCGCAGCCGGTTGGCCCGGCGGGCGTTCGGCGTCTCGCCGTACAGGGCGAAGCAGACCGCGTCCAGCACGCTGCTCTTGCCCGCGCCGGTCGCGCCGCGCAGCAGGAACAGCCCGCCGGCGGCGAGCGCGTCGAAGTCCACCGTCTCGCTGCCCGCGAACGGGCCGAAGGCGGTGACGGTGAGTCGGTGCAGCCTCATCGCGGCAGGTCCGCCTTCCGGTCGGCGCCCTCGCGGACGTGCTCGAAGCCCTCGCGCAGCCAGTCGAGTTCGTCCGCCTCGGGCGCGGCGCCGGGGCGGACGTGCCGCAGGAAGCCCTCGGCGATCTCCAGGTCGTTCCGGCCGCTGACCCGGGCCGCGTACGACCGGGAGGGTTCGGCCCCGCCGTCCTCGGGGTCGAACAGCAACTGGAGGGTGTGCGGGAAGCGGCGGCGCAGCTTCTCCATCGGCTCGCTCGGGCGGGCCGCGTCGGTGAGCGTGGCCTGCACCCAGGACTGCTCGTGCTCCGCGTACGCCTCCTCGGTGAGCAGCGCCTCCAGCGGGCCGCGCAGGGTGGCCAGCGGGCGGGGCTGCGGGCAGTCGACCCGCTCGGCCGTCACCGAGCCGTCGGCCGCGAGGTCGACCAGCCACATGGTCTTGCGCTGGCGGACCTCGGAGAAGGAGTAGGCCAGCGGGGAGCCGCTGTAGCGCAGGTGCGGTGCGAGGGTCTGGCAGCCGTGCAGGTGGCCCAGCGCGGCGTAGTGCACCCCGTCGAAGAGCGAGGCCGGGACGGAGGCGACCCCGCCGACCGCGATGTCCCGCTCGCTGTCGCTGGCCTCGCCCCCGGTGACGAAGGCGTGCGCCAGCACCACGGCCCGGGTGCCCGGGGGGCGCGTCGCCAGATCGGCCCGGACCTGCTCCATCGCCGCGCCGAGCACGGCCGCGTGTCCGCCCTTGGCCAGTCCGAACCGCTCGCGCACCAGCGTCGGCTCCAGGTACGGCAGCCCGTACACGGCGACCGGCCCGTGCTCGTCCGCCAGCAGTACGGGCTCGGCGCACTCGCCCGGATCCGTCCGCAGATGGATCCCGGCGCGGCCGATCAGCCCGGCCCCGACCCCGAGGCGGCGGGCGGAGTCGTGGTTGCCGCTGATGAAGACCGTCGGCACGCCGAGGTCGGCCAGCCGGTGCAGCACGTCGTCGAACAGTGCGACCGCGTCCAGGCTCGGCAGCGCCCGGTCGTAGACGTCCCCGGCGACCAGCACCGCGTCCACGCCCTCGGACCGGACCACCTCCACCAGGTGGTCCAGGAAGGCGCGCTGGGCGTCGTGCAGGCTCTCCCGGTGGAACGATCGCCCGAGATGCCAGTCGGAGGTATGCAGCAGTCGCATGGTCCCCGACCCTAACGCCCGGCACCGACAATCCCGGCGGGCCCAGTGGCCACGGGGGCGGGGGATCCGGGGTGCCGTTCGCCGGTGGTGGGTCGTCGATCGAGCGAGGGGCACATTTTGTTCCTCCAGGGCCGTCGGCGCGTGGCCGGTGGGCGATTCGAACGGCGATTGAGGGGCACATTTTGGCCCCCTCAAGCCAGCTCAAGGGCCGGTGTTCGATTACTTGTGGTGGATTGTCAGTGGCTCTGTGTAGGTTCCGTGGCGTCGGTTGCTCCGGGTTCGGGGCGGTCGGTGTCGGTTCGTGCTGGTCGAGTGAACGGGAGGATCCCATGACGGTGCGGGAGTCGGTGTACGAGGTGCGGGGTGTCGTGGTGGTGGGCGGTCGGCCGCCCGGGGCGCCCCGGGCGGCGCTGTTCGGTGGGCGGCGGCCGGGGTCCGGGTCGGGGCGGGGGAGCGGTTCCGGCGCCCGGTCCGGGGCGGGATCCGGGGCCGGTGGGGCTGCGCCGCCCGGCGGCGGGCGGCCGCCGGGTGCGCGTGCCCTCGGCGTCGGAGGCGGCGGTGCCCGCGGGCGCCGCGGCGGTCGGGCCCGGGGTGCGCCGCCGCAGCCGGTGGCACTGGCGTTGGCGGTCGAGGCGGCGGACTTCGCCGGGCTGGCCGCGTACGGGGTGTTCGGCGCGCTCGGGCACCAGGAGTACCTGCGGCGGGCGGAGGGGCACCTGAGGGTCCTGTACGAACAGGGGCTGGAGGTGCACCTGCGGGTGCTCGAGGCCGGTGACTTCGAGGACTACTGCTCCGCGCTCGGGCTCGATCCGCGATCGCCGGCCGCCCGGGTCGCGTACGCCGGGGATCCGGACCTGGCCGGGGAGCCCTTCGTCTACGCGGGGGAGCGATTGGCGGAGCTCGTCCCGGTGCTGCTGGACGACCACCGGGCCCGGGTGCGGATGTCCGTCGCCTGTGCGGCGCTGCTGGACGCGCTGGGCGACGACCCGGCCGGTCAGCGGCGGATGGCGGCGGTGATGCGGTACGTCACCTCGGTCTACCTCGCGCTCGCCGAGGGTGCGGGGGAGGGCTGCCACCTGCTGACGCTGCGCTGCCACGGGCCGGAGGACGGCGAGGAGCTCACCTCTGCGGTGGACGTGTGCGTGGAGGCCGGGCGGTTGCAACCCGCCGGGCGGGACGTGGAGGCGTTCTGCGTCACGCTCGCCGCCGGGGTGGCCTCCGGCGGCGAGGGGGCGCTGTTGTTGCACGGCGATCCGGCCCCGCCCGGTTCGTCGGGCGGTCCGGCGGAGGGCAGGTCGGAAGGCGGGTCGGGAGGCGCGTCGAGCGATCCGTCGGGCGGTTCGTCGGGCCGGGCGAGGCCGGGGCCGCGGGTGCGGGGGTGGGCGCTGGCCGGTGGGCGGCTGCGGCCGATGACGGCCCACGAGGTGTTCGACGAACTGGCCGACGATGCGGCGCGCGGGCTGCCCTTCCCACCCGGCGTGGTTCCGCGGCCGGGGTTCCCGTTGCCGGGATTCCCGGAGGCCGGGAGCGGAGGTGGGCCGCTGGGGTGAGGTGACCAGGGGGTTCGCAGCCGTGCATCCACCATGCGGCGCTGGGGACTGTTCATCGACCGCCTGTTCGGGGAAGATCGGAGAAGATCAACAGCAGGAGCGCGCGGTACCCCACGCCGCCGCTCCGGCCGCTCCGCTCCGAACCGTGCTCCGCAGGTCCGGCGGGCCCGACAGCGAGAGGGGGGACGCGCGGCATGGGCCGGATCGAGTTCACGGCGGAGATCGCCGAGCTGCTCGGGAAGGTGCGCCGGCGTCCTACGGCGGGCTGGCCGTGGCGTCCGGGCGAGCAGGTGCCGGACGGGTTGCCGGTGAAGCAGTCCTGGGGCTGGCTGTTCGCCCCGGACGGGCGGGTGCTGACCCTGGTGAACCCGCGGGACGGCATCTGCTCGCTGCCCGGCGGCTCGCTGGAGCCGGAGGACGAGGGCGACCCGGGCGCGGCCCTGGCCCGTGAGGCGGGGGAGGAGGCCCAGGCCGTGATCGGCCGGCCGTACTACCTCGGCTACCTCTACGACCGGGTCGGCTCGGCGAACGGCGGCCACGAGTGCGCGCGGGTCCGGATGGCGGCGGCGCTGCGGGCGGTTGGACCGAGCGTGCCCGACCCGGCCTCCGGCCGGCACTACCGGCGGCTGCTGGTCGCCCCGGGGCTCGCGGTCGAGCTGCTGGGCTGGGGTGAGCCCGGGCTGCGCCAGGCCCGGGCGGCGGTCGCCACGGCCGTCCACTGGCTCGGTGTCCCCGCTGCCGCGAACGAGGCGATCGAGGAGCTCCCGGTCGAGGGCTGCCCGGTCCTGCCGGGCCCGGTCTACCCGGGTGGCGGACGCGGCGTGGGGCGCTGAGCCCCACCGGGGCGGGGTGTCGAGCCGCAGCGGTGTGGGGTGTTGAGTCGCGGTGACGCGGGGTGTTGAGCCGCACCGGCGCGGGGTGTTGAGCCGCACCGGCGCGGGCGGTGAGGCGTGTCCGTCCGAGGGTGTTCGAAAGCGTGCCCGGGGGAGGCGGTCCTGCGCCGCAGAACTGACGCACCGGCGGCCGTACGCTGACCGGCGGCTGACGGGGAGCTGACCTCTCGAAAGTTTTTTGTCTACACGCGATGACCGACGCCGGTCGACATACACCCGCACCCACCTGGGCGAACTCACGTTCTGTCGGCGGTGGTTCACTTCTGCGCTATCAGACTGTCCGTCAATGTCCTTGGCATGAGCGCTTCCCCCTTTGGCTACTGCCTGGTATCCCTTCTGTGACCCGCGTCATACCAGGAGGTTTCATGCTCCGCCATGCCCGTACCCTTTCCGTCGCCGCGATAGCGGCTGGCCTCACCCTGACGACGCTCTTCACGGCGTCCGCCGCCAATGCGGCCGGCGTCAGCTACGTCGCCCTCGGTGACTCCTACTCGGCCGGTGTCGGCGCCGGTAGCTACCTGAGCGACAGCGGTAGCTGCAAGCGGAGCACCAACGCCTACGCGTATCTGTGGAAGAACGCGAACAAGCCGTCCTCCTTCTCCTTCGTGGCCTGCTCCGGGGCGAGAACCGGCGATGTGCTCAACAGCCAGGTCTCCGCGCTGAGCAGCGGCACCACGCTGGTCAGCCTGTCGATCGGCGGCAACGACGCGGGCTTCGCCGACACGATGAAGACCTGTGTGCTGGGCTCCGACAGCGACTGCCTCAACGCCGTCAACACGGCGAAGAACTACGCCACGAACACCCTGCCCGGCCAGCTGGACCGGGTGTACTCGGCGATCCGCGCCAAGGCGCCGAAGGCCCACGTCGTGGTGATGGGCTACCCGCACCTGTACCAGATCGGCGGGGACTGCCTCTTCGGCATCGGCGACACCAAGCGCGCTGCCATCAACGGCGCCGCCGACGCGCTGGACGGTGTGATCGCCAAGCGGGTCGCCAATGCCGGCTTCACCTTCGGCGACGTGCGCAGCGCCTTCTCCGGGCACGAGATCTGCGGCTCGCAGGACACCTGGCTGCACAGCACCACGCTGCCGATCGACGAGAGCTACCACCCCAACTCGTCCGGCCAGGCCAGCGGTTACCTCCCGGTCTTCAGCCGCTCCTGAGGGAGTCGGTCGTGACGTCCGCCGGTGCGTCCGGGCGGCGCCACTGACCGTTGACGGAGCCGCCGTCCCCTCCCGGGGCGCAGGAGGGGGCGGCGGTGCCCGAAGTCGGCCGATCGATGTCGGTCGATCGGAGCCGGTCGACCCGGCGCCCGGTCGGCCCGTCGGCGTGTGCTCCGCTGCCGTGCGCCCCGTTGCCGTGCGCCCCGTTCTGTCGGGTCGCTCCCGGGCGTGCATCGAGGTGGACGCACGCGCGCCGTCGCGGCCGGGCCGCGCGTGGCCGCGCGCTCGCGCCAGCCGGTGTGAAGCGGCGTGCCAGGCACGGTAGTTCACCATTCAGCCAGCAGACGGTCCGTCAATGTCCTTGGCATGAACGCTTCCATGTTCGATTACCGCTTGGTATCCCTTTCTGTGACCCGCGTCATACCTGGAGGTGCGATGTTCCGCCCCGCCCGTGCTCTCTCCGTCGCCGCGATAGCGGCGGTCCTCACCGTGACGACGCTCTTCACGGCGTCCGCCGCCGACGCGGCCGGCGTCAACTACGTCGCCCTCGGCGACTCCTACTCGGCCGGTGTCGGTGCCGGCAACTACCTCAGCGACAGCGGTAGTTGCAAGCGCAGCGCCAACGCGTACGCCTCCCTCTGGGCGAACGCCAACTCGCCGTCCTCCTTCTCCTTCGTCGCCTGTTCGGGCGCCAGAACCGGCGATGTCCTCAACAACCAGATCTCCGCGCTGAACAGCGGCACCACGCTGGTCAGCCTGTCGATCGGCGGCAACGACGCGGGCTTCTCCAGCACCATGAAGACCTGCGTGCTGGGCTCCGACAGCGACTGCCTGAGCGCCGTCAACACGGCCGAGAACTACGCGACCAACACCCTGCCCGGCCAACTGGACCAGGTGTACAACGCCATCCGTGCCCAGGCCCCGAACGCCCACGTCGTGGTGATGGGCTACCCGCACCTCTACCAGGTCGGCGGCGACTGCCTCTTCGGCATCGGCGACACCAAGCGCGCCGCCATCAACGAGGCCTCCGACACGCTGGACGGCGTGATCGCCAAGGAGGTCGCCAACGCCGGCTTCACCTTCGGCGACGTGCGCAGCATCTTCACCGGGCACGAGATCTGCGGCTCGCTGGACACCTGGCTGCACAGCACCACCCTGCCGATCGACGAGAGCTACCACCCGACCGACGCCGGTCAGGCCAACGGCTACCTCCCGGTCTTCAGCCAGTCCTGAGGCGGGCCCGACGGGTGCGCCGCCCCGCCGGATCCCTGGGATCACCCGTGCCGCCGTCCGCTCCCGAGGTGTGGGAGCGGACGGCGGCACCACCGCGTCAGCGTGTGTCGGCAGCCGGGCGGGCCGGTGGGAAGGGGATCCCGGCGAGGGCGGGCAGCAGCGCCTCCTCCTCGTGGTCCAGATGGGCCTCCAACTCGGCCGACATCCGGTCCAGTTCGAGCAGGAGCCGGTCCGGCTCGGTGATCTCGACCGCGGCCAGCAGCGCCACCAGCTCCTCCGTGATCCGTCCGATCTCCCGGTGCTGCGCGCCGAGCCGGTCCAGCACTCCGGCGAGCTCCGGATGGCTGCGGGCGAGGGCCGGGAAGATCGCCGAGTCCTCGCCGGTGTGGTGGTGGGTCAGTCCGGCGCAGAACGCCAGGCAGTGCTGGCGCAGTTGCAGGCCGAGGCCGGCCGGACGCCCGGGAGTGTGCGACCGCGCCTCCCTGCGGACGTCACGCAGTTGGGCCCGTAGCCAGCCGTGCGTCTCCAGCAGCTTGTCGGCCAGGCTGCGCACCTCGAGCGGTTGGCCGGGAGGAGCGGCAGGGCGCTCCAGTACGACGACCGGCAACTCCCGCTCGGTGTACGTCTGGTAGTCGCCGTACCCGGGTGCCGCGCGGACGACCGCGGCGAACAGCCGCTCCCGGCGGGCGCCTTCGGCGGGGACGGCGATCGCGTCGAAGGTCCCCGTGCCGAGCTCCACCCGGACCACCGGGTGGGTCAGCAGGTTGCGGTACCACTGGGGGTGTTCGGGCGCCCCGGCGGCCGACGCGACGACCAGGAGCAGCCCGTGGTCGCGGACGTAGCCGAGCGGCACGGTGTGCGGTCGGCCGGACCGGGCCCCGGTGGTGGTCAGCAACAGCAGGTTGCCGCCCTCGAACGGGCCGGTGACCCGGCCGCCGTTGGCGCGGAACTCCTCGATGACATTCAGGTTGAAGGACATGGGCATACGTGTGTGGTGAAGTCTCCTGGGAATGCGGGGATTCACGGCCACACGCGGTTCGCGCGCGACAGGGGCGGGCACCGCGGTGACCGCCGGGGTCAGATCAGGGCGGCGGAGAAGAACCTCATCGCGCATCGTCCCTTTGCGTATCAGGTGCCGGCTCGATCGTCGGCCGGCCCACTGCTCTGTGGCCGACGCCGCGCTGCACGCCCCCATTAGAGCCACGGTGCGACGGACCTGTCAACGAGCGTGATCACGCGGGCCGCGGTCAACGAACGGATGACAACAGACAGATGACAACAGACAGCTGACAACTAACAGATTTCAGATGATGAAAGTCGTCAGCTGTCTGTTGTTCGTGGTCGTCAGCCGGTGGCCCAGTGGTCCGCCGGGGTCAGCGCAGGTAGTCGATCAGGCCGGCCGGCTTGAGGCCGGCGGCGTCGGCGGCGGCGAGGGCGCGGGGCAGGTCGATGGCGAGGGTGTCGGTCCAGTGCATCAGGATCACGTCGCCCGGCTGGAGCAGGCCCGGGTGCCAGATGTTGGAGGCGCCCCAGCTGAAGTCCGCGTCGGCGGTCAGCACGGTGCGGATGCCGCAGTTGGCGGCGGCCTGGAGGGTGTCGGCGTTCCAGGCGAAGTACGGCGGGCGGAAGACCACCGGTGCGGTGCCGAACAGTCGGGTCATCGCGTCCCGCGCGTCGCAGATCTCGACCTGCTGCTGCTCCAGCGGCAGCTTGCTGAGGTCGGAGTGCGAGACGCTGTGGTCCTGGACGGAGGAGCCGGGAACAGCGGTGACCCGCTGGAAGAAGCCCGGGTCGGTGCCGGCCGGCATCGGCAGCGGGAAGGCGGTGATCGGCAGGTGGTGGTCCGCGATGAACCGCTCCGCCTCGGGGGTGCGCGTCCAGCCGTCGTCCACGGTGAAGAAGACGACCTTGTCGGTGGTCGGGATCGAGCCGGCCGGGGTCGCCGGGGTGGGCGCCGGGCCGTCCACCCGGACGTCGTCCACCGAGAACGGGCCCTGCTGGTACCAGCCGTGCACGTACAGCCGGATGCTGTGGGCGTCCGGGCCCGTGGTGAAGCGGGTGGTCAACTGCTGCCAGCCGCCGGAGGTGGTCTCGGTCCACGCGGGGGGAACGTCGTGGCCGGTGCCGGTGGCGCCCAGGTAGACGTAGGCGCCGCGGACCCAGGCCGAGGCGGTGTAGGTGGTGCCGGGCTGCACGGCGACGGTCTGGGCGCACTCGCCGGTGGAGTCGGCGTTCGCCGGGGTGACGGTGAGGGCCGAGGTGCCGGAGTGGGCGCCGGTCGTGGTGACGGCCGCCTCGGCGGGGCCGCCGGTGCAGTTCCAGCCGGGGACGCTGCCCCAGTCGGCGAGGGCGGGAGCGGGCAGCTCGAAGCCGGGGTTGGTGGCCAGGTTGACGGTCGGGGCGCCGGTGGCGGCCGTACTGCCCGGCCCGCCCGCCCCGCCCGTGGCGCTGAACGCATCGGAGGCCGCCGGCGCCGCGGACGCGGCGGCCGGGACGGCGAAGGCGGTGAGCAGGGCGACGGAGGCGGCCAGCGCGGAGAGGCGCGTGGACATCGACACGTGAGGACTCCAGCAGGTGGGGGCACGCCCGTGGGGAGGGCGTGAAGAGGAATCTGGACCGTGGAACCAGGGCGCTCCCGGAGGGGCGGGAGCGGGTGGTGCTGGTGCGCCGCACTCGGACCGAAGAGCAAGAATGGACTGGACCAATCGGCCCGTCAAGGGAACGGCAGGTGAACCGGGCACCGAGCGCCACCACGGCAAAAAGGACAAGACGGCACGTCAGGAATGGTGCAGAGAAGGACTGTTCGAGAGGGCCCGCCCCCGGTCAGGAGAGGTAAAGCTCCTCGATGTCCGTCGCGTAGAACTCCGTGATCGCCGCCCGCCGCAGCTTGAGCGAGGGCGTCAGCAGCCCCTGTTCCACACTGAACTCCCGCGGCAGCAGCCGGAAGGCGCGGATCGACTCGGCCCGCGAGACGGCCGTGTTGGCCGCCGCCACCGCGCGCTGGATCTCCAGGTGCAGCTGCTCGTCCGCGAGCACCGTCCAGGCGTCCACCTCTTCGCGCCCGTGCGTCTTCAGCCAGTGCGCCAGGGCGCCCGGGTCGAGCGTGATCAGGGCCGCCACGTACGGGCGGTCGTCGCCCACCACCAGGCACTGGGAGACCAGCGGGTGGGCCTCGACCCGCTCCTCCAGCCCGGTCGGGGCGAGGTTCTTGCCGCTGCTGGTGACGATCAGGTCCTTCTTGCGGCCGGTGATGGTGAGGTAGCCGTCCTCGTCCAGCCGGCCCAGGTCGCCCGTCCCGAACCAGCCGTCGACCAGCGAATCCGCCGTGCACTGCGGGTGGTTGAGGTAACCGCCGAACACCGACCCGCCGCGCACCCACACCTCGCCGTCGTCGGCGATGGCCACCGAGGCGCCGGGCACCGGTTGCCCGACGGTGCCGAGCTTCTGGCGTCCGGCCGGGTTGGCGGTGATCGCGGCGGTGGTCTCGGTGAGGCCGTAGCCCTCGTAGAGCTGGAGTCCGGCGCCGGTGAAGAACAGGCCCAACTCCCGCCGCAGCGCTGAGCCCCCGCACATCACCGCGCGCACCCGGCCGCCCAGGACGGCGCGCAGCTTGGGGTAGACCGTCCGTTCGTAGGCGAGGTGGCGCAGGCGCAGCGCCGGGCCGGGGCCGGGGCCGCGTCCGAAGGCCTTCTGCTCCCGGGCGGCGGCCCATTCGACCGCCACCTGCCGTGCCTGCTCGAAGAGTTCGGCCCGCCCGGCCTGCTCGGCGGCGCGTCTGGCCCGCTGGAAGATCCGGTCGAAGACGTACGGGACGGCGTGCAGGAAGGTCGGCCGGAAGGTCTCCATGGCGGGCAGCAGGGCGTCGGCGGAGACCTCGGGGAGGTGGCCGATCCGGAACCCGCCGCGGATCGCCGCGATCTGCACCGCCCGCCCGTAGACGTGCGCCAGCGGCAGGAACAGCAGGGTGGCGGGTTGGCCGCCGCCGGTGTCGCGGAGCACCTCGCCCCAGCCGGTGAGCAGCGCGTCGGCCTCGGCGGCCAGGTTGGCGTGGGTGAGCAGGCAGCCCTTGGGGCGCCCGGTGGTGCCGGAGGTGTAGACGACGGTGGCGATGTTGGCGGCGGTGACGCCGAGTCGCTGGCGGTGCACCAGGGAGTCGGGGACGTCCCGGCCGTCCTCGGTGATCGCGGCGACGCAGTTCTGGTCCAACTGCCAGATCCCGGTCAGCTCGGGCAGGGCGTCGCAGACCGCACCGACGGTCATCGCCGCGTTCTCGTCCTCGACCAGGCAGGCCACCGCCTGGGTCTCGGCGAGGATCCAGCGGACCTGCTCGGGCGCCGCGGTGGGGTAGACCGGGACGGTGATCGCGCCGATCGACCAGAGTGCGTAGTCGAACAGCGTCCACTCGTACCGGGTGCGGGACATCAGGGCGACCCGGTCGCCGTAGCGCACGCCGTGGGTCAGCAGGCCCTTGGCGAGTGCGAGGACCTCGTTCCGGAACTCCCGTGCGGTGACGTCCTGCCAGCGGCCGTCGCCGGTGCGCCGGGACAGCTGGACCAGGTCGGGGAGGCGTTCGGCGGTGTCGTACAGCGAGTCGGCGAGTCCTCCGGCGGCCTCGGGCCCGGCCGGGGCAGGGGTGGTGAACTCGCGCACGTTCCTCCCCAGTTCGCGTCGCGCGGCGCTGTCTGCCGGTCCCGGCGTGCGGGCACCGGGGTGGCGGCGCCCGGTAGCGCGGGGTGGAGCGAAACTATCGGATCGCCCTGTCACTGCCCAGGGTTGTGGCGGTGACGCGACGAGATCGGCACGGGCCCGTGCGAATGGTGTCGCCGGTGGGGAGAAACCGGGGAGACGGTCGCGCGGGGAGGCGGACCCGGGGTCGACTTCTGACGTGTTCGGGGCAAGGCAAGGAATCGTGAAGAAGCGGAATGGTTCGACCCTCGAACGTGTGGTCAGGGCGTAGTAGAGTCTCGCAGACCTGTGGCCGGGAGCCTCCTGCAGCCTCCTCTCCCCAGGACTTCCCCAGTCCCGCCGAACCCCCGTCCCAGCAGCCCGGAAACCCTCCGAACCGCTCCCCGTCCGCGCCTGGCACTTCCCCACCGAGGACTCCATGCGTCTGCGCAGCAGCTCGATCCGCGCGAAGATCATCGCGCTGCTCCTGGTGCCCATCGTCGCGCTCGTCGCCCTGTGGGTGTACGCGACGCTCACCGCCACCGGGGACGCCTGGAAGCAGCTGGCGATCAGCCGTACGTACAAGGAGTACGGGGCGGCGGTGGACCAGTACACGGGCGACCTCCAGAACGAGCGCCGCGCCGCCGTCCAGCACCTGGCCGACCCGAACTCACCGGTCGCCCGGGACGCCTTCGAGCACGCCACGACCGCCACCGACCGCAGCCTCGCGGTGCTCCGGCAGAAGAAGGACGGCGCCGGCGACCGGCTCTCCACCGCCCAGCGGGCCCGCCTGATGCAGGTCATCGCCGCCGCCGACCAGCTCGGCCCGCTGCGGGCCCAGGTCGGCCGGCTGGCACTGAACTGGGAGTTCGCGCTCGGGCAGTACAGCGACCTGGTCCGGCCGGTGTTCGGCTTCCGGTCCGCCTACGTCGCCCGGCAGAGCGGCCAACTCCCGCGCCAGGGGACCATCCTGATCGAGCTGGTGCGCGCCCGCGAGTACCTGGCACAGGAGGACGCGGCGATGGAGGGCCTGCGCACCGGCGCGACCAGGCCCACCGCCGAGCAGTACCAGACCGCGCTGGACGCCCTGCACAACCAGCAGGCGCTGTTCACCGTCTACATCGCCGAACTCGAACCCGCCGACCAGTCCGACTACATCGCCCTGCGCGGTGGCGAGGCCTGGGGCGCGCTGGCCCGTGCCGAGGCGGACTTCGTCGGCGCCGGCGGCCCCGACCGGGTGGTCCAGGCGCTCAACGGCGACGACTGGCGGCAGACCGCCGACCGTTCGCTCGGCGACCTCTCCTCGATCAACGCCCGGATCACCGCCGGGCTGGACGACCGCGGCCGCTCCGCCGCCGTCGCGGCCCTCTGGCGCGGCGGCATCGCCGGGGCCATCGGCCTGGTCGCCGTGGTCCTGTCGGTGCTGATCTCGTTCCGGATCGGCCGCGGCCTGGCCCGGGAGCTGATCGGCCTGCGCAACGCCGCCAACGAACTGGCCAGCACCCGGCTGCCGTCCGTGATGCTCCGGCTGCGCCGCGGCGAGCCGGTGGACGTGGCCGCCGAGACGCCCGAGCTGCGCTTCGGGCAGGCCGAGATCGGGCAGGTCGGCCAGGCCATCAACGCGGTCCAGCGGGCCGCGGTGGAGGCCGCCGTCGAGCAGGCCGAACTGCGCCGGGGCGTCGCGGCGGTGTTCGTCAACCTGGCCCGGCGCAGCCAGGTGCTGCTGCACCGCCAGCTCACCCTTCTCGACACCATGGAGCGCCGCACCGAGGACCCGGCCGAGCTGGAGGACCTCTTCAAGGTCGACCACCTCACCACCCGCATGCGCCGGCACGCCGAGGGCCTGATCATCCTGGCCGGCGGCTCGCCCGGGCGGGCCTGGCGCAAGCCGGTCCGGATGGTGGACGTGGTCCGGGCGGCGGTCGGCGAGGTCGAGGACTACGCCCGGGTGATCGTCCGGCCCTTCCCCGGCACCGGACTGCTCGGCAGTGCCGTCGCCGACGTGACCCACCTGGTCGCCGAACTGGTCGAGAACGCCGCGGTGTTCTCCCCGCCGAGCACCCAGGTCACGGTGCAGGGCGAGGTGGTGGCGCACGGCTTCGCCCTGGAGATCGACGACCGAGGCCTCGGCCTGAGCGAACAACTGCTCGCCGAGATCAACGAACGCCTCGCCGTGGAGCAGGAGTTCGACCTCGCGGACACCGACCGGCTGGGACTCTTCGTTGTCAGCCGGCTCGCCCGGCGGCACGGCATCCGGGTGCATCTGCGGCCCTCGCCGTACGGCGGGACGACGGCCGTCGTGCTCATCCCGCGCGAACTGCTGGCGGAGGCGCCGGACGGGATGCCCGAGCCGCCCGCCGCCGCGGCCGGTGGCGGGGGACGCCGCCCGGCGGGGCGGACGGCCGGGCGGACGGCGGGCCGGCGCGACCTGGTCGCGGTGCCGGACCCGGCCTCGGGCGGCGCCGGAGGCACGGCCTCGGGCACGGTCTCGCGCACGGCTCCGGGCACGGTTCCGGGCACCTCGGCGGACTCGTCGTCGGGCTCGGTGCCGGGCTCCGGGCGGAACGCGGCGACGGAGGACGGGACGGGCGGTACCAGCGGGGCGGGCGGCCGCCACCGGGGGAGCGGCGGTCCGCGGCCGTCCGCGCCCGAACCGGGGCGTACGGCCAACGGGCTGCCGCGCCGGGCGGCGCGGACCAAGGGCGGGCCGGTGCTGGTCCCGGCCCCGGGAGCGGACGGCGAGGGCGCGGCGGGGACGGGCCGGCACCGGCGGCACGCGGCGGAGGCCGCGGAGGCCGCGGAGGCCGCGGAGGTCGCCGGCACGGCGGGGATCGTTGGGACCGTTGGCGCTGCCGACGCTGCCGACGCTGCCGACGCTGCCGTCGGCCCGACGTCCGGGTCTGCGGACCCGGCGCCCCGGACGCCCGGTGGCCTGCCCCGGCGGGTCCGGCAGGCGAACCTCGCGCCGCAGCTCAAGGAACAGGCGAAGGAGCGGCTCCGCGGCGAGGCCGGTACCGAGGACCGGGCCGGACGGTCGGGCGCGGAGACCGCCGAGGAGCGGGAGGCCCGGGAGGTGCGGGAACGCTCGCCGGAGGAGGCCAGGGCCACCTTCGCCTCGTTCCAGCGCGGCTTCACCCGGGGCCGCGGGGCCACCGGCCCGGTGGGCCGGGCCGCGCCCGCGGGCCCGTCGACGGCCGACCGGGCGCCCGGGTCGGGGTTCCGACCCGCCGCCGTACCGGCTTGGCTGCCGCCCGACCCGTCCCGGCGGGCGATCGGCCCGGCGCCCGCCCCGGCGGCGCTGCCCGCTCCCGACCCCGGGGACGCCGGCCGGGCGCCGCTGGCCCGTCGGATCCCGGCCGGTCAGCCGGTGCGGCGGAACCCTGCGGCGGTCCCGGCCGTACCACCAGCGACGGCCTCGGCGGCCTCGGTGCCCCCAGGGCGCTCAGCACCCGCAGGACCCGTGACACCCGCAAGGCCCGTGACACCCGCAAGGCCCGTGACACCCGCAAGGCCCGTGACACCCGCAAGGCCCGTGACATCCGCACCACCCGCAGAACCCGTAGTGCCCGCACCACCCGCTCCAGCGGAAGGAACTGATTCATGACCACTTCGACGCAGCAGTCCGGGGACCTCAACTGGCTCCTGGACGACCTGGTGGGCCGCGTCGCGGCCCTGCGCCACGCGGTGATCCTCTCCAGCGACGGGTTGGCCACGGGTGCCTCGCGCGATCTCGACCGCGAGGACGCCGAGCACCTGGCCGCCGTGGCGGCCGGGTTCCACAGCCTGGCCAAGGGGGCCGGCGGGCACTTCAAGGTCGGTGGCGTCCGGCAGACCATGGTGGAGCTGGACGAGGCGTTCCTGTTCATCACGGCCGCCGGCGACGGCAGCTGCCTGGCCGTGCTGAGCGAGGCCGAGGCGGACATCGGCCAGATCGCCTACGAGATGGCCCTGCTGGTCAAGCGGGTCGGCGAGCACCTGGCCGCCGAACCGCGCTCCGAAACCGCCGCGCCGAGGGGCTGAGCGGTCCGATGGCGGATCCGATGGCGGACGGGCCGGCCGGCCCCGCGGCGCTCGGCGCCCCGGCGGCTGCGGGTGCACCCGTACCCGGGGCCGGGGCCGTACCCACACCCGGGGCCGACGGCGCGGAGCCGGGGGCCGAGCCGGAGCCGGGGGCGCCGGACGGACCCGACGTCGACCTGTTCCGGCCGCGCACCCCGGTCGACGACCGCTGGTTCGACGACGAGGCCGGCCCGGTGGTGCGGCTCTACTCGATGACCCGGGGCCGCACCCGGCCGGTCGAGGAGGGGCTGTTCGACCTGATCTCGTTGATCACCGCCAAGGACCCCGGACCGGACACGGGAGCCGTGCCCGCGCACGTCCTGGACCCGGAGCACCAGACCCTTCTGGCCTGGTGCCGGCACGAGCCGCTCTCCGTCGCCGAGCTCGGCTCGTACACCGACCTGCCGGTCAGCGTCGTACGGGTCCTCCTCGGCGACCTCTACGACGCCGACCTGATCAGCGTCACCCGACCCGTTCCGCTCGCCGAGCTCCCGGACGAGCGCCTGCTGCGAGACGTGATCAATGGACTCCGTGCGCTCTGACCCCGCCCTGCCGAGTGCCCCGCAGAGCGGCCCGCCGGGTGCCCCGGCCAGGCCGGGCGCGAGCGCCAACGACCCGCGCTGGCGCGGCGGTCCGGCGGTCGCGGTGAAGATCCTGGTGGCCGGCGGCTTCGGCGCGGGCAAGACCACCCTGGTCGGTTCGGTGAGCGAGATCCGGCCGCTGCGCACCGAGGAGGAGCTCAGCGAACTGGGCCGCCCGGTGGACGACACCGCGGGCGTGGAGGCCAAGCGCACCACCACGGTGGCGATGGACTTCGGCCGGATCGATCTGCGGCCCGGCCTCGCGCTCTACCTGTTCGGCACGCCCGGGCAGGACCGGTTCTGGTTCGTCTGGGACGAGTTGGCGCGCGGTGCGCTCGGTGCCGTGGTGCTCGCGGACACCCGTCGGCTGGCCGACTGCTTCCCCTCGGTGGACTTCTTCGAGCAGCGCGGCATCCCGTTCCTGGTCGCGGTGAACTGCTTCGAGGGCACCGAGCGCTTCGCCCCGGACGAGGTCCGGGACGCGCTGGACCTCGACCCGGGGATCCCGGTGGTGCTGTGCGACGCGCGGCTTCGGGAGGACGGCAAGGAGCTGCTGGTCGCGCTGGTCGAGCACGCCGCCGCGCTCCGCCACCGGGCCGCTGCCCGGGCCTGAGGCTCCGTGGGATCGCCGCTGGTCAGGGGCCCTCGCGGATCCGACGTCTCATTCGGCGGTCCACATGTCGGACGATCGGCGTGCGGAAGGTTGCCTAGACAGGCTCGGGCGTGGAAGGCTCTGTGGACGAAAGCCGTCCCGGCCATGCCGTCGGGAAGGTCGGGAAGGTCCTGTTTCCGCCGGTCCGTTCGGGCCGGTGGTTCCGTGCGGACACTGCCGACCGGCCAACGGTCTTTCGACGATCCGACGCGGCGCCGTCGGCGCGCACCGGACCGCGGTGCGCCGCCGTACGGACGCAGCACGACGAGGCAGGACGAAGGGGGAGGGCAGCAGGGATGACCGTCGGCCAGCGACGCATCACCGCCGTGCCCGGCCCCGTCATGCCGGTGCTCACCGTCCGCCGCTACATCGACCACGCGCTGATCTGCAGCGCCTGTTGTCGCTGACCGGCTTCGCCCCGACCCGGTCCGTCCCCGGCACCTCCGGCCCCTCCGGGCCGCCGCCCGACGCACCACCGACCCCGTCGACCAGGCCGTAGCGGATCGCCCGTCAGGTGTACCCGCGGCCGACCGATCCGGCCCCGCCCCGCGGAGAACCCACCAGTGAACATCGTCTGCCCCAGCAAACCCCCCGGCGTCGCCGGCCGTTCCGGTCCGGCCGGGCCGGCTCCCGCGATGTGCGCGGGTCCGCGGACCGGACGGTGGAACGGACGCGGCGACCGCGCCCGCCTCACCGAGGACGGCCGGCGGGGTCACCTCGACCTCGAACCGTTCTGGCCGTCGCGGCAGCCACACCTGTTCGATCAGACGTGTCCCGGCTCGCCCAGCGCGTCCCGGCCCTCCGCCCGCTGACACCGGTCCACCCGGTCCAGCCCCGGCAGTACGCCCGGTCGACGCGCAGACGACTCCACCCCGTCCGTCACGCGCGAAATGAGCGGCACACCATGTCTTCCTCTTCCACGGCCACCCTGCCCCTGCCCACCGCGACCCCGCACCTGCGCGCGGTCCGGTCCGTTCCCCCCGTCTCCGCCCTCCCGTCCGTCTCCGCTGTCTCCGCCGTTCCGCCGCACGGTCCGGTCGTCGGGCCGGCCCGCCCCGGTGCGGGTCAGGGGCTCGTGCCGAACCGCCACGGCGTCGTCGGTCCGGCCGTCGGCCCGCAGCCCGGCCCGGTCGCACCGCAGGCGCCCGCCGCCCTGCTCGCCGCGCTCCCGGAGGGGGCGACGGTCGTCGCCGCCCTGCCCCAGGGGCTGCTGCCGCAGGGCCTGCTCGCCCAGTACGGGGCGCAGGCCGGTGCGGCTGCGGGCCACCCGATGGTCGGGTACCTGGTGCTGGTGCCGGCCGAGAGCCCGGTGGCCCCGGCGGGCGTGCCCGGCGCGGTACCGCCGGGCTCCGTGCCCGGCAGTGCTGCCGGTCCGGCCGTCGCCGCCGCGTCGGGTGCCGTGCGCCCGGTCCGTCCCGCCGGGCGCGGCATCAGCGTGGACGCCGAGCGGCGCAACGCCTACGTCGACGGGCGACTGCTCGACCTCACCTACCTGGAGTTCGAGCTGCTGGCCCATCTGACCGAGCACCCGCAGCGGGTGCACACCCGGGACCACCTGGTCTCGGCGGTGTGGGGTTACGGTCACGTCGGGGACGGCCGCACCGTCGACGTGCACGTCGCCCGCCTGCGTCGCAAGCTCGGACCGGCCTACCGGGACTCGATCGTGACGGTACGTCGGGTCGGGTACAAGTACACGCCGGTCAGCTGACCGGGGTCGATTTCCGCTCCGCCGCAGCGGGTTGTCCGTTCGTTCCGTGAACGGGCGGCCCGCTGCGGCGTGTTGGTGGGGGGCTTTGGTGCGATGTGTTGGTGCGGCGCGTCGGCCCGGCTTCCCGCCCGGGTCCGGGCCGTTGCCCGGGTCAGGGGCGCTGCTCGGGCGGTAGCAGGAGGACGGCCAGGGCGTCGGCGCAGGTCCGGGTGTGGGCCAGGAACCAGTCCAGCCGGTCGTCGGTGAGGTGCGCCGGGGTCGAGCGGACCGCGAGCGCGAACCGGGCCTGTCCGGCGGCGTCCAGCACGGGAACCGCGACGGTCCGGACCCCGGCGGCCGACTCGCCGTCGTTGAGCGCGTGGCCGGTGGTCCGAACCCTGGACAACTCCTCTTCCAGGAGCGCCGGTTCGGTGATGGTGCGGTCGGTGAAGGAGGGCAGCGGGCCGAGTGCGGAGACCGCCGCCTCGCCGGGCCGGGGCCAGGCGAGCAGCACCTTGCCGAGCGCCGTGGAGTGCAGTGGCCGGCGCAGGCCGAGCCCGGTGTCCGGGCGGACCGAGCCGCCGACCAGGATCACCGCGTGCGGGCCGCTGCGGATCGCCAGGTCGGCGGTGGTGTGGGTGCGTCGGGACAGCAGGTCCAACTCGGGCCCGGCCAGGTGCAGTCCGCGCTGGTGGAAGCTGAGTTGACCGAGCTCGGCGACGGCCGGGCCGAGCCGGTAGCGGGCCGTCTGCTCGTCCTGCTCCAGGAACCCGGCGCTGACCAGGGTGCGGGCCAGCCGGTGCGCGGTGGACACCGAGAGCTCCATCCGGCGGGCCAGGTCCGAGGCGCTCAGATCGGGGCCGTTGTCGTGGAAGCAGTGCAGCAGTCCGAGTGCGCGCTGGACGGCCTGCGCACCGGCCGGCGGGCTCTGGGTGGCGGTGGCGGTGGCGGTGGCGGTGGCGGTGGCGGTGGCGGTGGCGGCCTCGGCCATGGCACCTCGCGTTCGGTTGCGTGACTCCGGGCGGACCGCCGGAGCGGGTCTCAGCGTAGGGCAGTCGGTGCTGCGGGATTGTGTCAGCGGCGTTGCAATGGAATGGCGTTGATGAACAAGTGATCCCACCATGTGGCAAAGCCTTGCCTCCGGATCGGCCGACGTGGAACGCTCCTCGCATCGCGCCGACCGGCTCCTCGAACCGGGCAGTGCGCCGCCCCCCATCACCCACCGGCGTACCCGGGCACCGGTGCGGACGCGTGTCCGAGCGGTCGTTCGTCCGTGTGGCTGCGCCTCCACGACGGGGGGATCCGACGGGGGGATCCCCGGACCCAGGAACAGGAAGGAGCAGTGCCGTGACGTCCCACCGGCCCCTCTCCGTCCGTTCCGGCCCCTGTTGTCGCTGACGCACCCCGTACCGCGTCCGTCGCTCGTTTCGCCCGCGACAGCTCCAACTCCTTTACGCTCGTTGCCCGATGGCCAGCGGCGTAGTCGATCGCCGCCGCTTCCGGCCACCGCCGGAACCCCCGGAGAGGACCAAGCCCGTGTCCAGTCGTTCGCCAGGTTCCCCCGCACTGCCCGAGACCCTCTGGTTCACCCGCTGCCCGGTGCCCACCGCGACCGGGATCGCGGCCGACCAGGGCTGGCTGGCCAGGGAGTTCGCCGCCGACGGGATCGCCGTCCGCTCGCTCCAGGACGCCCCGCCCGAGGTGGCCGCCGACCACCACTACACCCATGCGCTGACCGGTCTGTTCCGTGAGGGCGGCAATGTGCCGGCGCTGTGGGCCCGTTCGCGGGGCGAGGCGACCCGGCTGATCGGACTGACCTGGATCGAGGAGCGGCAGGCCGTCCTGGTCCGGGCCGGCAGTGGGATCGACGAGCCGGGACAGCTCCGCGGACTGCGACTGGCGATCCCACGTCATGGGATCGGCATCGACTTCTGGCGGGCCATGGCACTGGCCGGATTCCGCGGCGCCCTGGAGCTCGCCGGACTCCGTCTCGAGGATGCCGAACTGGTCGACGTCCCGGCCGTCCCCGGCGGCGGGCAGTGGTCCGCCGAACTGTCCGCATTGCGGGACGGGGTGGTGGACGCCGTGTACGTGAAGGGGGCTCTCGCCGTCGAGGCGGCCCGTCGGATCGGCGCGGAGGTGGCGGTGGAACTGGACGCGGCCCCGGACCGCCGGGCCCGGGTGAACAACGGCACGCCCCGGCCGGTCACCGTCCACCAGCGGTTGCTGGACGAACATCCGGAGCTGGTCGCCCGCTTCCTGGCCGTGCTGCTGGAGGCCGCCGACTGGGCGGCCGAGCGTCCGGCGGAGGTGGCCCGGATCCTGCAGGCCGAGACCGGTGCCGGCGCGGAGGGCGTCGCGGGGGCGTACGCGGCGGGCGGTCACCGCACCCTGCACCTGGACCTGTCGGAGGAGCGGTTGGATCTGCTGGCGCAGCAGGAACGATTCCTCTCGGGGGAGGGCTTCCTCGCGGGTCCGGTGGACATCCGCGACTGGGCCGACCCGGAGCCGCTCCGGGAGGCACGCGCGTTGCTGCGTGAACGGCGGGGCGTGACGCGCTGACCGCCCGGTCGTTCGTCCACCTGGCCCGGTTGCACGCGGTTCGGCGGCGCACGCCGGGCAGGTCCGGCGCGCCGAACGGCAGCTGTACCGGGTTTCGGCGAACACCTTCCAGCGAACGACCCTCAGCGAACGACCCTCAGCGAACGACTTTCAGCGAACAGAGTTCAGACAACAGAGTTCAGCGAACAGATTTCGAAAGTTGTCCGCTGCCATCTGTCACCCGTCTTTGGAGAGCCCGTGAACACCGCCCGTCTCGCCCTCGCCGCCACCGCGCTGCTCGCCTCCACCGCTCTGGCCGCCTGCGGCTCGACCGCCGACGGGGCCAAGGACTCCGCCGGGGGCGGGGCCGGCGGCAAGGCCGACGTCGTGCTCCGGCTGCCCGACCCGGGCAACAACGGGTTCCTCGCCCGTGGCAAGAAGGACGGCTCGCTGGACCAGGCCCTGGCGGCCGTCCACGCCAAGGTCGCCTGGACCGGCAGCGCCGGCCCGTTCGCCCCCGCCGCCCAGGCCCTGTCCGCCGACCAACTCGACGTCGCCCAGGGCTCGATCACCTCGGCCGTCGCCGCGCTCGCCCAGAAGCCCGGCTTCAAGCTGTTCGCGCAGACCGCTCCGGACGGTGTCGGCGAGGGGATCCTGGTCAAGAACGACTCCGCGGTCAAGACCGTGCAGGACCTGGTCGGCAAGAAGGTCGCCGTCTCCCAGGGTGGCACCAGCGAGTACCTCCTGCTCAAGGCGCTGGAGAAGAACGGGGTCCCGGCCGACCAGGTCCAGCGGGTCTACCTGCGCGCCGATCAGACCTCCGGGGTCTTCAACTCGGGCCAGGTGGACGCCTGGGCCACCTGGAACACCTTCTCCACGCCCACCATCGCCAACGCCGGCGCGCACTTCCTGGTCGACGGCAAGGCGATCGGCTCCGACAACTACGCGGTCTGGGCGGTGCGCAACGGCTTCGCCGACAAGCACCCCGAGGTGGTCAAGGCCTTCTACGCCTACCTGCGTGACAACGGCCTGAAGGAGAAGGCCGATCCGGCCGCCTACCTCAACGTGTTCACCGACTCCGGCCCGACCGCGGTCACTCCCGCGGAGAAGGACGTCGCGGTCAACGTCGGTCGGCAGGGCGCCGCCGCCGGTGCCATCTCCGCGGACGACACCGCCCGCTTCGGTACCGTGGCCCGGTTCTTCGCCGACCAGAAGGTCACCAAGCAACTGGTCGATGTCAAGCCCTACCTGATCGACATCGACAAGCTCGGGGACGGCACCAAGTGACGGCCCCGGCACCGGAGATCCCGGAACGCGCCGCCGAGGACACCCGGGCCGCCCTGGCCGCGGGCCTGGTGCCCCCACGGGCCGAACGCCGACGGCCCCGCCCCCGCGCCCTCGCCGTGCTCCTGCGCACGCTCGGCCCGCTGGCCCTGCTCGGCGGCTGGGCGCTCGCCTCCGCCACCGGCGCACTCACCCAGGACGTGCTCGCCTCGCCCGGCCAGGTCGCCGAAGCCGTCGGCGAGTTGTGGGGCAACGGACAGCTGACCGACGCCCTCACCGTCTCGCTGACCCGGGCCGGGCTCGGGCTCCTCCTCGGCGCCACCACCGGGCTGGTGCTCGGTGTGGTCACCGGATTCACCCGCCTCGGCGAGGAGTTGCTCGACTCGGCGATCCAAGTCCTGCGCACCGTACCGTTCCTGGCGCTGGTCCCGCTGTTCATGGTCTGGTTCGGCATCACCGAGACCGCGAAGGTGGCGCTGATCGGGGTGGCCACCAGCTTCCCGATGTACGTCTCCGCCTCGGGCGGCGTCCGCAACACCGACCGCAAGCTGGTCGAGGCGATGCGGAGCTTCGGTCTGGGCCGCTGGGCGATCGTGCGCACCGTCGTGCTGCCCGGGGCGCTGCCGTCGCTGCTGTCGGGGCTGCGGCTCTCGATGACACTCAGCGTGATCGCCCTGATCGCCGCCGAGGAGATCAACTCCACCGAGGGTATCGGGTACTTGATGGCCCAGGCCCAGAACTACTCGCGCACCGACGTCCTCGCCGTCTGCATCCTGATCTACGGGCTGCTCGGCCTCGCCGCCGACGGCATCGTCCGGATCCTGGAACGTCTGCTGATGCCGTGGCGCCGCGCCGTCCCGGGAGTCGCCCGATGACCACCCCCAGCACCCCGTCCTCCACCGTCCAGGTCGGCGCCCCCGCCACCGGCCCCACTGCCGTCCCGGCCGTCCATCTGCGGGGTCTGCGAAAGGTGTTCGGTGCCCGGGCGGTCCTCGACGGGGTCGACCTCTCCATCGCCCGGGGTGAGTTCGTCGCACTGCTCGGCGCCAGCGGCACCGGCAAGACCACCCTGTTGCGCATCCTCGGTGCGCTCGACCAGGCGGACGAGGGCACGGTGCTCGTCCCGCCGGTGCGCACGGTGGTGTTCCAGGAGCCGCGGCTCGTACCGTCGAAGCGGGTGCTGCCCAATGTCACGGTCGGCCTGCCGCGCGGCGCCGCGACCCGGGAGACCGGACTGCGGGCGCTCGCCGAAGTCGGCCTGGAGCGGCACGCCGAGGCCTGGCCGGCCACCCTCTCGGGCGGTGAGGCGCAGCGCGTGGCGCTCGCCAGGGCGCTGGTGCGCGAGCCGCAGCTCCTCCTGCTGGACGAACCGTTCGCAGCCCTGGACGCCCTGACCAGGCTGCGCATGCAGGACCTGGTGGGGGACCTGGTGCGCAGGCACCGTCCGGCCGTCCTGCTGGTCACCCACGACGTGGACGAGGCCGTCCGGCTCGCCGACCGCGTCGCCGTCCTGCGCGACGGCCGGCTGGTCCGGGACGACGCCGTCGCCGTCGATCACCCCCGTGACCCCGCCGACCCGGCCTTCGCCGAGTTGCGGCGCCGGCTGCTCGCCGATCTCGGCGTCCACTGAACGTCGGCCCGCGGCGACCCCGCCCGCCGCGGGCCGCCCGCGCCGCCCGCAGTCCTTCCTCGCACCCCGTCCGTCTCCTGCACGATCCGCACGCACCACCGGAGTTGACCAGATGACCGTCACCCTCGGCGTCCACGCCAGCAATCCCTCGCTCTACTACCTCGCCCGGCTTCCCTATCTGGACGAGGAGTTGGCCCCGCTCGGCGAGCGCGGCAGCTTCCACCACTACACCGACGGCACCCGCACCGGGGAGCTGCTCGCCGACGGCACCATCGACTTCGGCGGCACCGGGTCGACCCCGCCGATCACCGCCCAGGCGGCCGGCCACGACCTGGTGTACGCGGTGGTCTCCGCACCCCGCCCCGATCACGGTGCGCTGCTGGTCCTGGACGCCGGGCCGGTCCGCACGGTCGCCGACCTCAAGGGCGGCACCGTCGTCCTCGGCATCGGCTCCTGGCAGACCCATCTGCTCGCCAAGGCCCTGCACGCCCAGGGCCTTTCGTACGGCGAGGACGTCACCCCGGCCCGCCCGGCGGTGGGGGAGGACCAGGCGCGGCGGCTGCGCGAGGGGGAGATCGCGGGCTGGATCGCCCAGGGCGCCGAACTCGCCGCCGCCCGTCGCGGCGGGGAGTTCCGCGAGCTGATCCGTACCGGTGACGTCATCACCGATCGCTCGGTCTTCTTCACCCGCCGGGACTTCGCCGCCACGCGCCCCGAGGTGGTCGCCGCGATCGCCACCGCACTGCGCCGGGCGGACGCCTGGGTGGCGGCCCACCCGGCCGAGGCCGCCGCGATCGCGGCCGGGGAACTGGGTGGCACGGCCGCCGACTGGCGGACCGCGCTCGCCGCTCTTCCCTGGCAACTGGAGCCCGCCACGGCCGGGTTCGTCGCCGAGCAGCAGGAGGCCGCGGACATCTTCCACCGGGTCGGCTTCATCGGCCGGCCGCTGACCGTCGCCGACGCCCACCTGCCCGCCCTGGAGGCCCCGGTGGCCGCCGCGCTCGGGAAGGACCGCTGACCGTGGCCTCCGAAGTCCTCTGGTACATCATCCCGCGCGAGGGGCACTACCCTTGGGAACCGGCCGGTCGCCGCCCGGTCGACCTGCGCTACCTCCAGCAACTGGCCGGCAGCGTCGAGCGCCTGGGCTACACCGGCGCGCTGCTCGCGACCGACCTGTACGACGTCTGGACGCTCGGCAGCGCGCTCGCCGCCGCCACCGGGCCGGGCTTCAAGCCCTTGCTGGCCGTCCACCCCGGCCTGGTCTCGCCCACCCTGCTGGCCAAGATGGCGCTCAGCTTCGACCACCAGTACGGCGGACGGCTGCGCTTCAACGTGGTCAACGGCTCGACCGCGCAGCTGCGCGAGTACGGACTGGACGTCGAGCACGACGACCGCTACCGGCTCAGCGCCGAGTACTGGTCGATCGTCAAGCGCCTCACCTCGGGTGAAGTCTTCGACCACGAGGGAGAGTTCTACCGGCTGAAGAACGCGGGGGCGAGCCTGCGCGAGCTCACCCCGGTGCAGCCGGGCGGTATCCCGCTCTGGTTCGGCGGCAGCTCACCAGCGGGCATCGAGATGGCGGCCGAGCACGTCGACGTCTACCTGACCTGGGGCGAACCCCCGCACCTGCTCCGGGAGAAGCTGGACCGGGTCCGCGAGCGCGCGGCCGCCCACGGCCGGACCCTGCGGATCGGACTGCGGTTGCACCTGATCGTCCGGGACACCGAGGACGAGGCCTGGGCGGCCGCCGACCGACTGCTCGACGTGACCAGCCAGGCGACGTACGCCCGGCAGCTGGGCTCGGCCGAGGGCGAGGACGGCGTCGGCTGGCAGCGCCAGTTCCGTCAGCACGGCGGCAAGGTCCCGGCGCGTGCCCGGGAGCTGGAGACCCACCCGAACCTCTGGCCGGGCATGAGCCTGTTCCGCCCCGGGCCGGGGACGGCGGTGGTCGGCTCGACCGCCCAGGTGGTCGAGCGGCTGCAGGAGTTCGAGGCCCTGGGCGTCGACACCTTCATCCTCTCCGGCAATCCGTTGCTGGAAGAAGCCCACCGGGTCGCCGAAACCGTCCTGCCCGCGCTGGGCATCCGGCGCTGACGGCTGACGGCTGACGGCTGACGGCTGACGGCTGACAGGTCACAGGTAACAGGTAACAGCGAACAGAGTTCAGCGAACAGATGACAGCTGACAGATTTCGAAATCTGTCAGCTGTCATCTGTCATCCGTTGCCCGTGCCCCGCCGTCCGTCAGCGGCTCAGCCGGTCGATCTCCGCCAGCTCCTCCTCCGTCAGCGGCCCGCCGGCCAGCGCGTCGAGGTTCTGGTCCAGCTGGCCCACGCTGCTCGCCCCGATGATCACCGAGACCACCCGCGGGTCCCGCAGCACCCAGCACAGCGCCAGCTGCGCCAGGCTCTGCCCGCGCTGCTCGGCGACCTTGTTCAGCGCCCGCAGCTGCTCCAGCTTCGGCCCGGTCAGCACCTCCTCCTTCAGGAACTTGCCGACCGACATCCGCGAGCCCGCCGGCACCTGCCCGGTGAGGTAGCGGTCAGTCAACAGGCCCTGGGCGAGCGGAGAGTAGGCGATCAGGCTGGTCTGGGTGTCACCCACCGCCTCCAGTACGCCCTGCTCCTCCACCGTCCGGTTGAGGATCGAGTACGCCGACTGGTTCAGCAGGACCGGCGTCCCCAGCTCGCGCAGGATCGCCACCGCCTCCCGGTGCTGCTCCGCCGGGTAGTTGGAGATCGCGGCGTACAGCGCCTTGCCCGAGCGCACCGCGCTGTCCAGCGCCCCCATCGTCTCCTCGAGCGGGGTGTCCGGGTCGTAGCGGTGCGAGTAGAAGACGTCGACGTAGTCCAGCCCCATCCGCCCCAGCGACTGGTCCAGGCTGGCCAGCAGGTACTTGCGGCTGCCGCCGTTGCCGTACGGGCCGGGCCACATGTCCCACCCGGCCTTGCTGGCGATGAACAGCTCGTCGCGGTACGGCCGGAAGTCCTGCGCGAACAGGTAGCCGAAGTTGCGCTCGGCGCTGCCGTACGGCGGGCCGTAGTTGTTCGCCAGGTCGAAGTGGGTGACACCGCGGTCGAAGGCCCGGTGCAGCACCGCCCGCTGCACGTCCAGCGGTTGGGCGTCACCGAAGTTGTGCCAGAGGCCCAGTGAGACGGCGGGCAGCTGCACGCCACTGCGGCCGGCCTTGCGGTAGGTCATCGAGGCATAGCGGTCATCCGCGGCGAGGTAGCTCATGCCGGACATCTTGCCAGCCGGACCGGCCCGATCAAGCCCTTGCCCGGTTTCCGGGCCGCTGCATATCCTCGCGGAGGACCGTGCAGGGCCGGTGCAGGGCCGTACAGGCCGCGCAGGCCGGGCGGCGTCGAGCACCGCAGGGCGCCGCGAGCGAGGCGAAGGGGGAGCGTGATGGCAGTCCGGACCGCGATCACCGCGCCCCGCTGTTGTTGTCGCCCCCGCCGCAGCACCGTGCGCTGACACCGCTCGCCGAGCCGCCCCGCCCGCCGGGACCTCCCCGGGCGGGTCCCCGGTCCGTCCTCCGGTCCGCCCCGGTGCTGCCCGCCCGAGCGCAGCGCCACCGCACCTCCCCGGTCCGGTACCGCGAACCTCCGCGCCGCGAATGTTCCTCACCGAGAACGTTCCGCACCGCGCCTCCCGCGTCCCGCAGCGCTCCGGGCGGCCCGGCGCCGTCCCGCCTTCCGACCATCGAGCGCCCCAAGGAGACCGCCGTGCGGTTCACCGTCTCGTCCCTCGTCGCCAATGCTCCCGATCCCGTCACCGGGGTCCGGCGCAGCGCGGAGCAGAAACTGCGGAACGTGATCGACCAGGCCGTCCTGGCCGAGCAACTCGGCTACGACGGCTACGGGGTGGGGGAGCGGCACGGCGAGCCGTTCCTCTCGCCGGCGCCTCCCGTGCTGCTGAGCGCGATCGCGGCCCGCACCACCACCATCCGGTTGTTCACCGCAGTGACGGTACTCAGCGTGCTGGATCCGGTCAGGGTCGCCGAGGACTACGCGCTTCTGGATCAACTGTCCGGCGGCCGGGTCGAGTTGATCATCGGCAAGGGCAACGACCCGCGCCACTTCGGCCTGTTCGGTCTGCCCGAGGAGCGTCAGTGGTCGGCGCTCGCCGAGAACTACGAGCTGCTGCGCCGGCTCTGGCGCGAGGAGGAGGTGAGCTGGCAGGGGTCGACCCGCCCGCCGCTCGCCGGGGCCACGGTCTGGCCGCGCCCGCTCCAGGATCCGATCCCGGTCTGGCACGGCAGTGCGACGAGCACCCGGTCCACCGACCTGGCGGCGCGGTACGGCGATCCGCTGTTCTCCGCGAACGCCTTCCATCCGCTGGCGAAGTACCGGGCCCTGGTGGAGCACTACCGCGAGCGCTGGGAGCACTACGGCCACGACCCCAAGGAGGCCCGGGTGGGTGCGGGTTTCGGTGGACTGTACGTCGCGAGGCGTTCGCAGGACGCGGTCGAGGGTTTCCGCCCCTACTGGGACGCGATGTTCAACTCGGCGGCGGGCAGGCACAACAACTCGCCGTTCGGATCGTTGGAGGACGCGCTGGCGGAGGGGTCGGCCCTGGTCGGGAGTCCGCAGCAGGTGATCGAGAAGATCCACCGCTACCACGAGGCCTTCGGCAACGAGGTGGTCGGCATCGGAGTTGACGCGCTGACCGAGGACGCCCAGCGGGCGCAGTTGGAGCTGTTCGCGGCGGAAGTCGCCCCGGTGGTCCGGCGGGAGCTCCCCTGAGGGACGGGCGCCGCTCCGCAGGACGGCGCAACCCTCCGCCCGATGTGGCTACTCCGCGTGACGCCCGCGACCGTCGGTGACGTGACGCGCGCCACCAGTGGCGGCGGAATGCCCGTCGGCGGCGCGGGGGATGACGAACGGTCGAGGGGCCGTGGCCGCCGGGGGGCGGCGCACGGCCCTCGGTCTTCGTCCCTCGCGACCCCTCTCGCCTCCTGCCCTCCGCCCGGCGGGCGGTCCGGAGCGGGGAATCCGCTTCCGCCTGTACCTACTGGTATGTACAGTGAACACATGACCACCCAGGACCGCCTCATCGAGAGCACCCAGGCCCTCCTCTGGGAGCGCGGCTACGTCGGCACCAGTCCGAAGGCCATCCAGCAGCGCTCCGGCGTCGGCCAGGGCAGCATGTACCACCACTTCACCGGCAAGCCCGACCTCGCGGCCGCCGCCCTGCGCCGCAGCGCCGAACAGATGCGCGGCATCGCGGAGGTGGACCTCGCCGCCCCCGGCGGCGCGTACGACCGGATCGCCGCCTACCTGCACCGCGACCGCGAGGTGCTGCGCGGCTGCCGGATCGGCCGGATGGCCCAGGACCCGGACGTGGTCGCCGACCCGCAGCTGCGCGCCCCGGTCGAGGAGACCTTCGACTGGCTGCGCGGCCGGATCGCCGACCTGATCGCCGAAGGGCAGGCGCACGGCGAGTTCGCCCCGGCCCTCGATCCGGCGGACACCGCCGCCGCCGTGGTCGCGGTCGTCCAGGGCGGCTACGTCCTGGCCCGTGCCGCGGACAGCGCCGCACCCTTCGACCAGGCCGTCCGCGGCGCCCTCGGCCTGCTCGCCGCCCACCGCCGGGCCTGACGACCAGGCGCCGCCCGAGCAGGCAACGCCGCACCTGACGAACCCCCTCCGCCCGACCGCTCACACGCCGTCAGTCGCGTCAGCCCCAGCCCCAGCCCCGGGAGTCCGCCGTGCACGCCATGCAGTACGAGATCACCCTCCCCGCCGACTACGACATGGGCGTCATCCGCCGGCGCGTGGCCGACAAGGGCCACCTGCTCGACGCCCACCCGGGCCTCGGCCTCAAGGCCTATCTGATCCGCGAGCGCGGGCAGGACGGCTCACCGGTCAACCAGTACGCGCCGTTCTACCTCTGGCGCACCGCCGAGGGCATGAACGGCTTCCTCTGGGGCCCGGGCTTCCGCGGCCTGAGTGCCGACTTCGGCCGCCCCGTCGTCCACCACTGGCTCGGCGCGGGCCTGGTCGCGGGCACCCGGACCGAGCAGGCCCCGACCACCGCGACCCGCGCGACCGTGCCGCTCCCCGAGGGCGCCGACCCGGCCGAGGCGGTCGAACAGGCCCTCCGGGCCCTGGCCGAACTCCCCCAGCACCCCGGCCTGCACACCGCAGCCGTCGCCGTGGACCCGGGCCGCTGGGAACTGCTCAGCCTGGCCCTCTGGCACGGCCCGGCGCCCGACGGCGTGCCCGGTGCCCGCTACCGGGTGCTGCACCTGTCCCGCCCCGAACTCGACCGGCTGCCGACCGGTCGCCACTGGTGAAAGGTCCCCTCCCCGCGATGTCCGCTGCCACCCCGCCGGCCGTCACGCCGGTCCCGCCCGCCCTCACGCCGGCCCCGCTCGACCGCGAAGCCGGCTACGCCCTGCTCGCCGAGCTGGCCGGCCCGGCCGCCGCCGAGACCCTCGGCGGACTGGAGCCGCTCGCCCCCGGATTCCCCGACTGGATCGTCACCAGCCTCTTCGGCGGCACCTACCAACGCCCCGGACTGGCCCTGCGCGACCGCCAGATCGCCAACCTGGCCGCGCTGACCGCCCTCGGCGGCGTCGAGCCGCAGCTCGCCGACCACGTCCGCAACAGCCTCCGGATCGGGCTGACGCGGGAGGAGATCACCGAGGTCATCGTCCACCTCGCCCCGTACGTCGGTGTGCCCAAGGCCCTGGCGGGCCTCCGGGTCGCCACCGCGACCTTCACGGCGGCCGACTCCCCGACGACCTCTCCGTCCGACTCCCTGACCGGCGCCCCGGCGGTCACCCCGACCGAGACCCCGAGGGAGCGCCACGCATGACCGCCACCCGCACCGTACGGACCGTCCTGGGCGACCTCGCCCCCAGCGAGCTGGGCGTCACCGACTCCCACGACCACCTGTTCTTCCGCAGCCCGCTCCTCCCCGGTCAGGAGCTGGACGACCCGGCCGCCGCCGAGGACGTGCTGCGCGCCTACGCCACGGCCGGCGGGCGCACCTTCGTGCAGTGGACCCCCCGGGGCCTGGGCCGCGGCGCGGCCGCCCTCGCCGCGCTGTCCCGCGCGACCGGCGTCCAGCTCGTCGCGGCCACCGGCGCGCACCAGGCGGCCCACTACCCGTTGGGCCGGTTCCCGGCCGCGGACGACGGCCCGACGACCCCGTACCCGGACCTCGCCGAGCGCTTCGTCGCCGACCTCACCACCGGTCTCCCCGACGCCGCCCCCGGTGTCCGGGCCGGCCTGATCAAGATCGCCGACGATGCGGGCCCGCTCACCGCGCACACCCGCCGGACGGCGGCCGCCGCCGCCGAGGCGCACCACGCCACCGGCGCCCCCATCGCCGTCCACCTCGAACCCGCCGGCGACCCGCACGGGCTCCTGGACCGGCTCTCCGGCCGCCACGGCGTCCACCCCGACCGGATCGTCCTCGGCCACCTCACCCGCTTCACCGACCGGGCCGTGCACCGCAGCCTCGCCGCCGAGGGTGTGTTCCTCTCGCTGGACAGCCCCTCCCGGATCGGCCACCCGGACGACCTCCAGGCCTTCGACCTGATCGCCGACCTGGTCGAGGCGGGCCACGCCGACCGCCTGCTGCTCGGCGCCGACACCACCAGCCGGACGGCCCGTGCGGCCGGCGGCCCCGTCCGGCTGCTGACCGAGCTCGCCCCGCGGCTGGCCGGCGCGTTCGGGCCCGAGCTGCCCGACCGGCTGCTGGTCGCCAACCCGGCGGCCGCCCTGGCCACCGACTGGCGCGCCCCGTGAGGAACCCGCGCCCGTGAGCACCCGTTGACGAGGACCGGTGCCCGGGTCGGAAGAGCCACCGCACCAGGGGCGCCGCACGGGCCGGGCGGATGACGGACCGGTCGACCGACCGGCGGACCGACCGGCGGACCGACCGGCCCACGGCTCGCGCCGAGGGCTCGTGCGGCGGGCGGCGTGCCGGTCCTCCGGACGGCCGCCCTGACCGACGTGCCGCACGCTGCGCCGCACCGTGCTCCCCGGCAACGAACCCGCGCCGATCCGCTACCGGCGCCACGGGGCCGTCCCGCTCCCCGAGTCCGGCGAGCGAACTCCTCCCCGACGGGATCAGCCGTCCGCTGCTGCCGGCGCACCAGCCGCTCCGACGGCCGGCCGGGGAGGACCGGGCCTGCGGGCCGGACCCGCCGACCCGGGCGCGGGGACGCCGACGGGGCCTGTGCCGGATGGGGGACGGCACAGACCCCGCCGCGGGCCGGACCGACGGCTCACATGTGGGTGCCGCCGTCGATGCGGAGCTCGGTGCCGGTGACGAAGGCGCCGTCGTCGGAGGCGAGCATGGCGATCACGCCGGCCACCGTCTCCGGGCCCGCGAAGCCCTGGCCGAGGGCGGGGGAGAGCTTGGCGAGCAGGCTGAAGTCGGCGTCGGCGGGCAGGCCGGGGTTGTTGGTCATGCCGCTGTCGATGCTGCCCGGCGCGACGCAGACCGCGCGCAGGCCCTGCTTGGAGTACTCCGAGGCGATCGCGTGGGTGAACGACTGGATGCCGCCCTTGGTCGCGGCGTAGGCGGCCATGTAGGGGTGGGCGAAGGTCGCGGAGGTGGAGCTGAAGTTGACCACCACGCCCCTGCCGTTCGCGAGCAGCGCGGGGAGCGCCTCGCGGGTCATCAGGAAGGTGCCGGTCAGGTTCACCGCGAGGAGCCGGTTCCAGAACTCCAGGGTGGTCTCGTGGGTGTGCGAGGAGCGGAGGATGCCGGCCGCGTTGACCAGGACGTCCAGGCCGCCCAGGCCCGCGATCGCCTCGGCGACGCCCGCCACCACGGCGGTCTCGTCGGCGATGTCCAGCACCTGGACGGTCAGCCGGTCGGCGGTGCCGTCGGCGGTCGCGCGGTCCAGGGTCCTCTTCAGGCCGTCCTCGTCGACGTCGACTGCGACGACCCGGCCGCCCTCGGCGAGGACCCGGTGCACGGTCGCCTGGCCGATGCCAGAGCCGCCGCCGGTGATCAGGACGTTCCGTCCGCTGAAGCGCTCCATGGTGGTTCTCCTTCGTTCGCGGTCTCTCGACCTTGAGAGGCACGGTACGCCTTCATGGCACGTTGCGCCAATAAGTCTCGACGTGCCATGCCAGCGCCATCTGCCACTGCGACGCGATGTGCCACGGTGCCGCCCGGATGCGTACGCTGACCCCTGTGACCGGACGCCCGACCCTGACCCAGCGCCGCCGTGACGCCACCCGGCTGGAGATCGCCCGCACCGCCGCCGCGCTCTTCGCCGAGCGGGGCGCCGAGGCGACCACCGCCGAGGAGGTCGCCGCCGCCGCGGGCATCTCGCTGCGCACCTTCTACCGATACTTCTCCGTCAAGGAGGACGCCGTCGCCCCGCTGCTGGCGGCGGGCGGGCAGCGCTGGGTGGACCTGCTCGCCGGGAGTCCGGCCGAGCTGCCGCTGCGCGACGCGCTGGAGCGGTCGGCGGTCGAGTCGCTGACCCCGGCCGACGACGAGGCCGTCGAGGCGATGCACTGGACCCGCAGTCTGCTGCGCGACCCCCGGCTGGACGGCACCTGGCAGCGGGTCCACTCGGCGTCGGAGGAGCGGTTGCGGTCCGTGCTGGCCGACCGCTGCCCGGAAGGCGCCGACCCGCTGGAGATCCGGCTGGCCGCCGCCGCGGCCACCGTGGCGATCCGGGTGGCCCTGGAGCAGTGGGCGGCCTCGGAGGCGTCGGTGACCGGCCCGGGCTCCCCGCAGGACCTCGGGGCCCGCTGCATGCGCGAGCTCACGGCGGGCCTGCGGCTCTGGGGTCGGACGGCCGAGGCGTGGCCCCACGGCCGCAGCCGCACAGCCGCCGATCAGCTTCCTCCCAGCTCCCGCTAGGGTTGGTCCTCGCGCCCCGGTGGGGGAACCGGGGTGACCACCTCGGATGTCCCTGAGCGGAGGGGGCGTGGAGTTCGAGGCGTGGGAGCAACTGGGACATGGGTCTGACGAGCCACAAAGTGCTGGCGCTGACCGTACTGATAGCGGTCGTGATGATGGTCGGCACGGTCTGGCTTTGGCCCAGACTCGCCAGGAAGAGCTGGCAGGCGGTGCTCGGCCGGATCGGCACGCTGCTCGCCACCCAGCTCACGGTGCTCGCCGCGCTCGGCCTGGTGGCCAACAACTACTTCGCCTTCTACAGCAGTTGGGACGACCTGCTGGGCACCGGCAGCACCGGTCCGGTGGTGATCCACAACAAGGCGGACGCCTCCGGCCGCCTGCTCGTGGAGACCATCGGCCAGGCCTCGGTCAAGGGCGGTGGCGCGATGGGCCGTGAGCCCGGCCAGTCCGGCGAGATCCGCAAGGTCCGGATCGACGGCAAGGAGAGCCGGCTGTCGACCGAGGGCTTCGTCTACCTGCCGCCGCAGTACTTCCAGCCCGAGTACGCGCACCGGCAGTTCCCAGCCGTGATCGTCAGCACCGGGTTCCCAGGAATCGCCGAGAACCTGATCACCCGCTTCAACTACCCGGGTGCGGCGCTCAAGCTGCTGCAGGAGGGCCGGATGCAGCCGACCGTCATGGTCATGCTGCAGCCCTCGCCCGCCCTGCCGCAGGACACCGAGTGCGAGGACATCCCGGGCGGCGCCCAGTCCGACACCTACTTCACCAAGGACGTCACCTCGGCGATCCAGGCCAGCTACCGGGTCTCGACCGATCCGCACGCCTGGGCCTTCATGGGCAACTCGACCGGCGGCTACTGCGCCGTCAAGCTGGCCATGCGCCACCCGGACGTCTTCCCGACCGCGGTCTCCCTGTCCGGGTACTACGACGCCGCCGACGACCCGACGACCGGTGACCTCTTCGGCGGCAGCAAGCAGCGCCGCAACGAGGCCGACCTGATGTGGCGGCTGAAGAACCTGCCGCAGCCGGACGTCTCGGTGCTGCTGGCCGGCACCAAGAAGGGCGACGGCAACTACAAGCGGGACACCGAGGCGTTCGTCGAAGCGGTGCAGAGCCCGATGAAGGTCTCGTACAGCATGCTGGAGAACGGCGGCCACAACTTCGAGACCTGGAACGCGCTGCTGCCGTCCTCACTGGAGTGGCTGTCCCAGCACCTCAAGGTGCCCGCCCAGCCGGGCCGGACCGCCTGACGGACGGGGTCGCCCGGGCCGGGACCCCGCTCAGGCCACCCACTCCAGCGTCCCGGTGTGCAGCTGGCCGACCCGGCCGCCCTCGCCCTCGAAGGTCCAGAAGGCCCGTACGGTGAGTGCGTTGAGGTCCATCACGTGACTGACGGTGATCCCGCTCTGCTCCGTCCAGCTGACGAAGTAGATCTCCGGAGCGACCTCGGCGACGTGCAGCCGCACGTCCTCCCACTGGCCCGCCGACTCGCCGAGGCCCTCCCACCGCAGCCGGGTTCCGTCGGCCGAGTAGGAGTTGCGGAAGGCCGCGCCGTTGTCGACCCGGAAGACGTAGGTACGGCCGGCGAAGGCGGGCAGGGGCGCGGTCATGGTGGGGCGGGACCTCTTCTCGGGAGCGAGCGGCAGGGTGCGGTCGGACGTGCGGTCGCACGGTCACGGACCGTGCGGATCGTGCGGGTCGGGCACGGTGCACTTGTGCACCGCGGAAAACGTCAGGGTTCCAATTTATCCGACCGGGCGGACTCGGGCGGCCCCGCACCACGGTACGGTCCGCCACCGCCCGGCCGCGCACGGTGTGCGACCGGCACATGGGCGTCGACGGCACGCCGGTCCTACCGTCCACGCCCATGAGACGCACCCCCACGACCACCCCCGCGCACACCCCCACGACCAGCCCCACCGGGACCCCCACGAACAGCACCCCCGCCGGACGCACCCCCGCCGGGCTCTGCGCCCTGCTGCTGACCCTCACCGCCCTGCTCCTCGGCGTCCCCGCCGCCGGTGCGGCGAGCGGCGCGCCCGCAGCGGTGGCCGCCGCCCCGCCGGTCCTCGAAGCGACCTTCCCCGCCCCCGGCAACGGCTGGGCGAAGGTCGAGCGCTACCTCGACCCCACCCCCGGATTCCGCGCCGAGCAGTTCCCGGCCGACGGCCGCGGCGATCAGGAGGGCGCCCGCCGCACCTACTTCGGCACCGGCGAGCCCTCCTCGGCCCGGTTCCTGCTCTACTCCGCCACCGGCTGGGACACCGGCGGCACCGGCACGCCCGTCCTGCTGGTCCACGGCGCCAACGACAGCGCCGACCGCGCCTGGGCGAACCCGGGGGAGAGCGGCAGCTGCGGGGCGTCCAGCTGTCCGTCCACCGGCCTCGCCCAGTACCTGGCCGGCACCGGCCGCCGGGTCTTCGCCGTCGGCTTCGCCCACAAGCAGGGCGACAACCTGCTCCAGGCCCAGGCCGTCGGTGACGCGCTCGCCCTGATCCGGGCCCGGCTCGGCGTCCCCCGGGTCGACGTGGTGGCCTGGAGCAAGGGCGAGGTGGCGGCGAGGGCGTACGTGTCCTCGGTGCGCCCCTCCTGGGGGCGGGCGTACGCGGGGGACGTGCGCCGCCTGGTCACCCTCGGCGGGCCGAACGGCGGGCTCGACTACGTCTACGCGCACGGCTGGGACTTCGACCTGGTCACCTGGCCCGCCTGCGGGGGCACCGCCAACGCGCCGTCCCCGCACCTGTTCATGACCTGCTACGGCACGTACACGGCGCAGCCCTGCCTCGGGGTGCTGCCGACCGGAGGCAGCGACTGCTACCCGGGCCAGCGCCAGCTGCTCGCCCGCTGGGACGCGACCTACGGGGTGGACACCACCGCCCAGGACTGGTGGACCACCTACTACGGCGGCCAGGGCTTCTACACCTCCGGGCAGGGCATCCAGGCGGCCGTCGACGCCGGCTCGCTGATCGCCCCGCTCCAGCGCGCCGGGATCCCCGCCTCGGTGCCCACCTACCTGCTGGCGGGCGGGTCGGCCGACATCCCGGGGGTGCTGAACGAGAACCGGGGGCCCAGCGACGGCATCGTGTTCACCGCGAGCGCCCTGGACACCACCGGGATCGCGACGGTCGGCGGCACCCGGCTGCTCACCGGGCTCAACCACCTGGAACTGGCCTGGGCGCCGGACGCCGAGGCCCAGGTCGCCCGCTGGCTCGACTGAACCGCCGGGCACCGCCGCGCGATTGATCAACTCGGCCACCACGCAGCGTGGTTGATCGACACCACTGTGAGCTGTGCGACAACCGGCCGGATCCGGTTGTCCGTTCACGGACGGCCTGCCTAGCCTGCAACCGTCGTCCGCCGTCGCGGACCCCGCCGCCGGGACGCCGAGTCCCGTCCACCCGCCGGCGGGTACTCGAGCACCACAGCGGACGGGAGCGGGGGAACCAAGGTCAGTGCCCGGCCCGTGCGCACCAGCGTGCGGGCCGCGGCTAGGGGTGAAGCCGCTCCACAGGCGGCCGGGCAACTGCAGCCCGAATCCGACAGCTCACCTCGCAGGCGTCGCAGAGGACACCCCATGCACCAGCCTGCCCGGCGCCGCCGCGCGCCCCGCCACGCCCGTCCCTCCCGCCGCGGCCGCAACGCCGCCCTCGCCGCCACCGGGGCGCTCGCGATCACCGGCGCCGGCCTGCTCGGCCTGCCGTCGGTCCCCGGCGCCCAGGCCGCCACCGGCCCGACCGTCACCCAGGACCGCCTCGGCCCCGCCACCATGGTCGCCGGCAAGGCCGCCACCGCCTCGCTGGGCCTGCACTCCTCGTCCTGCTTCACCGCGAAGACCGTCGGCGTCGGCGTCCGGGACGCGCACGGCGCCAACCTGGACTTCCCGGGCAGCGCGGGCAACGTGCGAATATGCCCGAGCGGGTTCGCCTTCACCAGCGGTGCCCGCTCGCTGCCCGCCGGGACGTACACCCAGTTCGGCTTCTGGCAGGACCTCGGCGGCACCTGGCACAACCTGCCCTCGCAGCAGCTGGTGGTCTCGGCCACGGCGACGCCCACCCCGGCCCCCACCCCGGCCCCGACGGCGAAGCCCACCACGACCCCCACCACGACCCCCACCACGACCCCCACCGCGACGCCGTCGCCGACCGCCACGGCCACCCCGACGACCCCCGCGCCGTCCTCCCCGATCGCCGGCAAGTCGCTGACCTGGTCGGACGAGTTCAACGGTCCGATCGCCTGGGGTCAGCGCTGGGTCGGTGACAAGAGCACCGCGTACAAGTACGGCAACCACAACCCGGGTGACAACAAGCTCGACTGGCTGAACAAGAACAACGTCACCGTCGCGAACGGCGTCGCCACCTTCACCGCCACCCCCGGCGGACCGGCCCTGGAGAACGGGCAGCAGTCCTGGAACACCGGTTTCCTGACCACTGAGGGCTCCGCCGAGGGCTTCCAGGTCAAGACCGGTGACTACGCCGAGGCCCGGGTCAAGATGCCCTCCGTGGCCGGCGCCTGGCCCGCGCTGTGGAGCTGGAAGAACGGCAACGGGGAGATCGACTCCTTCGAGTACCACCCCGACAACCCGAGCCTGCTGGAGCTGACCAACCACGTCAACCCGAGCGACCCGGAGTACTACACCGACACCAAGGCCGTGGCCAAGGACCAGTGGGTGACCATCGGCACCTACTACGGCGCCAACTCGGTGGACTGGTACGTCAACGGCGTCAAGGTGCACTCGGACAACAAGGGCGTGGGCGCGAACTTCTCCGCGTACCTGATCCTCAACCTCTCGGTGAGCGCGGGCAAGTACCACCCGGCGCCGCAGGGGAACACCCCGATCAGCTTCTCCGCCGACTACGTGCGCGTCTACCGCTAAGCCGTCCGGCCGGGGTAGCCGCCCGAGGACCAGCCGCTCTCAGGAACCGGCAGCCCGCCGACCTCGCCGAGGTCGAGCGGCTGCCGGTTCCTGCGTCACGGGACCTTCATCGCCAGGAAGTTGACGGACCGTCAGGGGGCCAGCACCTGCCCGAGGCGGGTCGCGATCTGGTGCATCACCGGGACCAGTGCGGATGCTCCCGCCTGCTCCTCCAGCGCCCGGATCCGGGCCTCCGGGCCGGACACCGACAGGGCGGTGGGCGTCGGCGCGCCCGGGACCGCGAGCGCGATGCAGCGGACGCCGATCTCCTGCTCCTGGTCGTCGACCACGTAGCCGCGCTCGCGCGCCTCGGCGAGCTGGTCCATCAGCTCCTGCGGGTCGGTGAGGGTGTACTCGGTGTGCGCGGGCAGCGGGTTGGGGCCCAGGACCGCGCGCGCCTCGTCCTCCGGGAGCTGGGCGAGCAGCGCCTTGCCGACGCCGGTGCAGTGCGGTTGCACCCGCCGTCCGACCTCGGTGAACATCCGCATCGAGCGCCGCGACTGCACCTGTCCGACGTACACCACCTCGCCGCCCTCCAGCACCGCCAGGTTGGCGGTCTCGCCGGTGGCCTCCATCAGCTCGGCCAGGTACGGGCGGGCCCAGCTGCCGAGCAGTCGGCCGGCCGTCTCGCCGAGCCGGATCAGCCGGGGGCCCAGGGTGTAGCGGCGTGCGGTGTCCTGGCGGACATAGCCCTGCTGCACGAGGGTACGGACCAGTCGGTGGATGGTCGGCATCGGGAGGCCGGACGTGGTGGAGAGCTCGCTGAGCGTGGCGACCCCGCCCGAGTCGGCCAGTGCCTCCAGGAGTTGGAAGGCGCGCTCGACGGACTGCACGCCGCCGCTCGCGCGGTCGGCGCCTGTCGTCGGTGCTGTGTCGGGGGTCGCAACCACCGGCGTTCCCTTCGCTGTCGGGGAGGAGTAGAGTCCCGGCGACCTCTTCAACAAACCGTTGAAATTCTGTATCGCGGAAACTAGTCTCCACCTTACAGAATCGAACTCGCCGACAGGCGGGTAACGATCGAGGAAGTTCCCGAGGAAGTTCCCACCGGAGCTCCCTTCGCCAGGCTCAACCGTCTTAGGAGTGTCCTGCTCATGGCTGCAGATCAGGGACCCGGCGCCTCCCCCGCCGCTCCGGTCGTCACTGTCGCCGGACCGCGCGTCCACCGGGCGGAGGAGGTGCTCACCCCGGAGGCCGTCGCCTTCGTCGTGGGCCTCCATCGCGCCTTCGAGGGCCGTCGGCAGGAGCTCCTGGCCAGGCGGAGGACCCGACGCGCGGAGATCGCCCGCACCGGCACGCTGGACTTCCTCCCCGAGACCGCCGACGTCCGGGCCGGTGACTGGAAGGTCGCCGAGGCGCCGCGCGCCCTCCAGGACCGCCGGGTCGAGATCACCGGCCCCACCGACCGCAAGATGGTCGTCAACGCGCTCAACTCCGGGGCGCGGATCTGGCTCGCCGACTTCGAGGACGCCACCTCCCCGACCTGGGAGAACGTGGTCAGCGGCCAGGTCAACCTGATCGACGCCTTCGAGGGCAGGATCGACTTCACCAGTGCCGCCGGCAAGGCCTACACCCTCAAGCCGGCCGCCGAACTCGCCACCGTCGTGGTCCGCCCGCGCGGCTGGCACCTGGACGAGAACCACCTGCTGGTCGACGGCGTCCCGGTGGCCGGCGCCTTCGTCGACTTCGGCCTGTACTTCTTCCACAACGCCGCCCGGCTGATCGCCAAGGGCGCCGAGGACCCCAACTCCGGCCCGTACTTCTACCTGCCGAAGACCGAGAGCCACCTCGAGGCCCGGCTCTGGAACGACGTGTTCACCCACGCCCAGGCCGAGTTGGGCATCCCGCACGGCACCGTCCGGGCCACCGTGCTGATCGAGACCATCACCGCGGCCTTCGAGATGGACGAGATCCTCCACGAGCTGCGCGACCACGCCGCCGGCCTCAACGCCGGGCGCTGGGACTACCTGTTCTCGATCGTCAAGAACTTCCGCGACGCCGGCGAGCACTACATCCTGCCGGACCGCAACAGCGTCACCATGGCCTCGCCGTTCATGGCGGCCTACACCCGGCTGCTGGTGCGGACCTGCCACCGGCGCGGCGCCCACGCGATCGGCGGCATGGCCGCCTTCATCCCCAGCCGCAAGGACCCGGAGGTCAACGCGGCCGCCCTGGAGAAGGTCAAGGCGGACAAGGACCGCGAGGCCGGCAACGGCTTCGACGGCTCCTGGGTCGCCCACCCGGACCTCGTCCCGGTCGCCCGGGCCTCCTTCGACGCGGTGCTCGGCGAGCGCCCCCACCAGAAGGACAACCCGGGCCCGGCCGAGCCGGTCGGCGCCGCCGAACTGCTCGACATCGCCGGCGCCGGGGGCACCTGCACCCGTGCCGGGCTGCACAACGCCGTCCAGGTCGGCCTCCGCTACATCGAGGCCTGGCTGCGCGGATCCGGTGCGGTCGGCATCTTCAACATGATGGAGGACGCCGCCACCGCCGAGATCTCCCGCTCGCAGATCTGGCAGTGGATCCACAACGGGGTCGTGCTCTCCGACACCGGCGAGAAGGCCACCGCGGAGCTGGTCCGCAACCTGGTCGCCACCGAACTGGCCGAGCTCCGCGCCGAGTCCGGCGACCAGGCCTATCAGGGCGGCCGCTGGACCGAGGCCGCCCAGCTCTTCGAACAGGTCGCCCTGGCCGAGGAGTTCGCGGACTTCCTGACCCTCCCCGCGCTGCCCCTGCTGGGCTGAGCACCAATCTATCCGTCGGCGCCTCCGCTGCCGCCTGCCGGGTTGTAGCAGTCGCACCGCCCGATGCTCCGTTCCGTACGGCGACGAACCCACCTGTCCTCTCGTCGCCGTGCGGAACGGTCTTTTCTTTGTGAGGAGTTCACTGATGGCACGCATCTTCTTCAACGGTCAGGCGATGGCCGGCGGACCGTTCCACGGCAAGGTCGCCGACGCGCTGATCGGCCCGGCCCGCACCGCGCCCGGCTACCGCTTCTTCTCCATCGACCACAGCGGCGGGACGGACGTCTGCCCCGGGCTGCTGGCCGATCCGGCGGTGGACAGCGCGATCGAGGGGGAGCTGTACGAGATCAGCCTGGAGCGCCTGCGGGACGTCATCCTGCCGGGGGAGCCCCGGGAGCTGGAGCTCGGCGTGATCGAGCTGGCGGACGGCTCCGCGTGCTTCTCGATGCTGCTGGCCCGGGGTGAGGTCGAGCGCGGCGTGCACCGCGAGATCACCCACCACGGCGGCTGGCGCGCCTATCTGGCGACGCTGGGGCGCACGGCCTGACGGGTGACGGCGAACAGAGTTCAGCGGACGGATGACAACTTTCATCATCTGTCCGCTGAACTCTGTTCGCTGAACTCCGTTCGTTGAAACCTGTCCGCCCAGGCCCGTCCGCTCAGGCCCGTCCGCCGCCCGCCCGTCGAACGCCGCGGCCCCGCACCCTCGCCGTGGGTACGGAGCCGCGGTCCGCACGCCCGAACGGGCGTGCGG
>NZ_JBFBGS010000023.1:0-147750 GCF_040684795.1 Kitasatospora sp. NPDC089797
GCTCCGGCCCGCCCGCCGGCCCGTCAGACCGGCCGGGAGGCCAGCTCCCTGGCCGCGCGGGCGCAGGCCCGCGCGATCCGGTCCTCGTTGACGGTGGTCAGCTCGCCCTTCTCGACCACGGCGTTGCCGTTGACGAACAGCGTCGCCAGCGGCGGCAGCGCGCCGAAGGTCAGGGCGGCGACCGGGTCGGCGATCGACGAGTGCATGACCCCGTCGATCTTCCACAGCGCCAGGTCGGCCAGCTTGCCGGCCTCGATCGAGCCGATCTCGTTCTGCCGGCCGAGCACCCGGGCGCCGCCCATGGTGCCCAGCCGCAGCGCCTGGCGCCCGGTCAGCGCGGTCGGGGAGCCGTGCAGCCGGTTGATCAGCAGCGCGTTGCGCAGCTCGGTGCCCAGCTCGCCGGACTCGTTGGAGGCGGTGCCGTCCACCCCGAGCCCGACCGGGACGCCGGCCTTCAGCATGTCGGGCACCCGGGCGATCCCGGCGGCCAGCCGGGCGTTGGAGGACGGGCAGTGCGCGACACCGGTGCCGGTCTCCGCGAACTTGGCGATGTCGGAGTCGTTCATGTGGACGCAGTGCGCCATCCAGACGTCCTCGCCGAGCCAGCCGACCGACTCGAAGTAGTCGGTCGGCCCCATGCCGAACAGCTCCTTGCAGAACTGCTCCTCCTCGGCCGTCTCCGAGCCGTGGGTGTGCAGTCGGACGCCCTTGCGGCGGGCGAGTTCGGCGGACTGCCGGAGCAGGTCGGTGGAGACCGAGAACGGCGAACAGGGCGCCAGCGCGACGTGCAGCATCGAGCCGAACGAGGCGTCGTGGTAACGGTCCACGGCGGCCTCGGAGGCGGCCAGGATGTCGTCCAGTTCCTCGACGGCGTGGTCCGGCGGCAGGCCGCCGTCCTTCTTGCTGCGGTCCATCGAGCCGCGCAGCGCGGTGAAGCGCAGGCCGAGCTCCTGGACGGCCTCGATCGAGGCGCCGAGGACGTCCCCGCCGTCCTTGGGGAAGACGTAGTGGTGGTCGGAGGCGGTGGTGCAGCCGGACTTGAGCAGGGCGGCGGCCGAGCCCTGGCTGGCGGCGTGCACGAGCTTCTCGTCGATCCGGGCCCAGGTCGGGTAGAGGGCGACCAGCCAGTCGAAGAGGATGTCGTCCTGGGCGAGGCCGCGGGTGATCCACTGGTAGAAGTGGTGGTGGGTGTTGACCAGGCCCGGGGTGAGCAGGTGGCCCTCGCCGTTGATCCGGCGCACCACGTTGTCCAGCCACTGCGGGGCGGGGCCGTCGCCGACCGACTCGATCCGGTTCCCGAGGATGACCACGTGGCCGCGGGCGTACTCGGTGTCGGTGGCGTCGACGGTGGCGATCGAGACGTTCTCGATCACGATCCGCTGGTCGGCGGGCGGGGGCTGGACTGCCATGGTGTGACTCCTATGGGGGAGGGCCAGGAGGGGCGTGCACCGAGTGGTGCGCGCCCCCGCCCGGACCGGTCAGGACGGTGTCGTCAGGACGGCGTCGCCGTCGGTACCGTCGCGCCGGAGGCCTGCCCGGTTCTGGATCCGGACCCGGACCCGGACCCGGGCCCGGATTCGGCTTCGGGCCCGGCCCCGGAGGCGGCCCGACGGGCGGCTCCGACGTGGTGGAAGAGCAGGTTGAGCAGGACGGCCATCACGCAGCCGGCCGAGATCCCCGAGTGCATCAGGGTCCGGACCGCCTCCGGGAAGGCGTCGTAGAAGGTCGGCACGGCGATCGGCACGATGCCGACACCGAGCGAGACCGACACCAGGATGGTGTTGGCGCTGGACTCCATGCCGGCCTCCGCGAGGGTGCGGATGCCGCTCGCCGCGACGGTGCCGAAGAGCACGATCCCGGCGCCGCCGAGGACGGGCTGCGGCACCAGGGAGACGACCGACCCGAGCACGGGGAACAGCCCCAGCAGGATCAGGATGCCTCCGCCGGCCGCGACCACGAAGCGGCTGCGGATCTTCGTCAGCGCCACCAGCCCGATGTTCTGGGCGAAGGCGCTGGCCGCGAAGCCGTTGAAGACGGGGCTGAGCGCGGTGGCCAGTCCGTCGGCCCGCAGGCCGGCCGCGAGCGTGGGTTCGTCGGCCTCGCGCCCGACGATCTTCCCGAGGGCGAGCATGTCGGCGGTGGACTCGGTCATCGAGACCACCATGACGATGCACATCGAGACGATCGCGGCCGCGTCGAACATCGGCGCGCCGAAGTGGAACGGGGACGGGAGCGCGAAGACCTTCGCGTCCTGGACCGCGCCGAAGTCGGCCAGCCCCAGCGGGAAGGCGATCAGGGTGCCGAGCGCCAGGCCGATGAGCAGGGACAGCTGCTGCCAGAAACCGCGCAGCAGCCGGTTGCAGAGCACCACCGCGACGAGGGTGATCGCGGCGAGCCCGACGGCCCGCATGGAGCCGTATCCGGGGGCGCCCGGCGAACCGCCGCGCGCCCAGTTCACCGCCACCGGGAGCAGGGACACCCCGATGAGGGTGATCACGGTGCCCTGGACGACCGGGGGGAAGAACCGGATGAGTTTGCAGAAGTACGGTGCCGCGAGGAAGCACAGGAGCCCCGCGACGATCACCGCTCCGAAGATCACCGGGAGGGCGTCCTTCGGTCCGTGCTCCTTGGCTATGGCGATCATGGGCGCGACGCCCGCGAACGACACGCCGTTCACGAACGGCAGCCGCGCGCCGATCCGCCAGATGCCGAGGGTCTGGAGGAGGGTGGCCAGTCCGGCGGTGAACAGGCTGGCCGAGATGAGCAGGGCGAGGTCGGCGGCGGAGAGCCCGACGCCGGCGCCGACGATCAGCGGGGGTGCGACGACCCCCGCGTACATCGCGGCGACGTGTTGGAGCCCGGTGGAGAACAGCTTCACCGGGGGCAGCACCTCGTCCACGGGGTGGGGCCCGGACCCGGACGGCCCGCCGGCGAGGCGGGTTGAGGTGCCGTTCGGGTCTGGGGTTCTTGCCGGGGTGGAACCGCCGTCGTTACTGCTGGTGTTGCTGGGTGCCATGTCGAGCCCCTCTTGTGCCCGTGGCTCCCGGCGCGCCCGTGGCGCTGGAGACCCCCCGAGGGCGGGACGGCGGAGCAAGGATCCCTCGGGGCGCTTCTCCAGTGCCCCGGGCCGGCCGCCGCGAGGCAGACACGAACTCCGGTTGGTGGGGGTGGAGAAACAGGTGCAACGTGAACTGGTGCGGGTGGTGGGTGAGTTGCCGGTGGTGCCGATGGTGCGGTCCGCCCGCACCCGACCGGTCGGTACGGACCGGAGGATGCGGCGATTCCGGGCGGAGTGCAGGCGTCCGGTGTGGGGGGAGGTCAGGCGACCGGGATGACCGGGACGACGCCCTCGCGGTGCACGGTGCCCTCGATCAGGCCGTACATGCGGTCCGCCGCGTAGTAGACCTCGTTCTCGTTCTTGAGGCCGAAGGGCTCCAGGTCGACCAGGAAGTGGTGCTTGTTGGGCAGTTCGAGGCGGACCTCGTCCACCTCGGCGCGGTTGTTGAGGACCCGGGTGCCCATCGAGTGCAGGGTCTGCTGCAGCGAGTAGGAGTAGGTCTCGGCGAACGCCTCCAGCATGTGCCGCTTCACGTGGGTGTAGGAGCGGTTCCAGTTGGGCTGGGCCTCGCCGTCGCGACCGCTGTAGCCGTACTTCCAGCGGGCGGTGACCTGGGTGGCGAGGATGCGGTCGTACGCCTCCTGGAGGGTGGTGTACTTGTCCTTGATGTAGCCCCAGAACTCCGAGTTGGTGGAGTTCAGGACGACGAGGTCCTTCAGGCCGGAGATGACCTGCACGCTCTCGCCGTCGTAGACGACCTCGGTGGTGCGGGTCTCCTGGCCGTTGCGGACGAAGGAGTGGCCGACCTCCTCCGAGCCGATGAAGCGGGCCGAGCTGTCCGGCGTCCGGATCCGGTCCCAGGAGTACTCCTCGATCCGGATCCGGGCGCTGTGCACGACGCCGCGCTCGGTGTCGTCGACGAAGTGCCGGGCCAGCAGGATGCCGAAGGCCTCGGCCGAGTCGATCCCGTACTCCTTGGCGAAGGCGTAGACGGTGTTCTTGGTGGTGTCGGTGGGAAGGCAGTTGGCGTTGGACCCGGTGAGGTGGACGTCCTCGAACTCGCCCTGGAGGGAGACCGAGACGTTGAGGTCCTTGATCTCGTGCCGGGTGGAGTCGCGGTAGACCCGGACGATGCGGTTCTCCGCCTTGCCGTACTGGTTCTGACCGAGTACGTGGGCCATGACAGGCTCCTAAGCTTCCAGGTCGGTCTACTAGCTTCCGCGGTAGACCGAGTATCCGAACGGGTTCAGCAGCAGCGGCACGTGGTAGTGGTGCTGCTCGGGCGCGACCGTGAAGACGATCGAGACCTCGGGGAAGAACGGCGGCTCCGCGGACTTCGGCGCGTAGTACGCGGCGGTGTCGAAGAGCAGCCGGACGACCGAGCCCGCCTCCACGGCCGGCAGGTCCTTGACCCGGCCGTCGGAGTCCGTGGCGGAGGTGCCGAGCACCTTCCAGCCACCCTCGGTGTGCAGTGCGAGCTCGACCGGGACGCCCTCGGCCGGGCGGCCGAGGCTGGTGTCGAGCACGTGGGTGGAGATGCCAGTCATGGGTGAGGTGACCTTACTGATGGCAGAGGTGATGGTGCGTCAGGTCGCGGCGTCGACCGTTCCGGGCGGGTTGGCCCGTCCACGAAGTATTCCTGACGGTGCGTCAGGAGACGTCGAGGAGGCGGTTGAGCCGGATGTCGTTGATCTTGCGCAGCTCGCCCCGGACGATCTCCGCCTCGGTGGCGGGGTCGTTGGGGTGGCGCTCGCGCAGGGCCGCGAGCATGGTGGCCGCGGTGCGGCCGGTCGCGCAGATCAGGAAGACGTGGCCGAACTTGGCCTCGTAGGCCGCGTTGGCCGCGTGCAGTTCGTCGAGGACGGCCCGGTCCACGCCCTGGATGCCGGCCTGCTCCCGCTCGGAGGTGGCGTCGCCCGCTCTGGGCTGTCCGATCCGGGCGTGTCCGGCCATCGCGTCGCGCAGGTCCGCGTCGGTCAGTCCGGCCATCGCCGCCGCGTTGGCGGCGAGCAGGGCCTCGCGGTCGGACCAGGGGTTCGCCTCCGCGATCGCGGCGGCCCAACGGGGGCTGGAGCATATCTCCAGCAGGATCTCCGCCAGTTCCGCGGCATCGGTCGCGGCCAGGGCGTCAAGGGCGTGGGGGTGGTTGGTCACGGGTGGACCTCCTGAAGAGTGGTGCCACCCGGAAAAGCTAGATCGGCCCCACCCGGCCGTCAACAGTTTGTTGAACGGTTGGTGGTTACGTTTTGAACCGGGCCGCGCTGCGGGGCCCTTTCGTGTGCGATTCGCCAAGTGTGCCCCGCCGTGGGCCGATCCGGACAGGCCGGCGTCGACGGGGTCACTCCTCCGCCCGGGTGGTCCCGGGGTGATCGCGCTCCGTTCAGGAGGGCTTCGAGCCGTCCTGGCGGTTCAGGTAGTTGTACACGGTGAACCGGCTGACGCCCAGGGCGGAGGCGACCGTCTCCACCCCGTGCCGGACGGTGAAGGCGCCGCGCTCCTCCAGCAGCGCGACGACCCGCTGCTTCTCCCAGCGGTCCAGCTCGGCCAGCGGGCGGCCGTCGAACTGGCGGGCCATCTCGGTCAGCAGCCGGTCCAGCGCACTGCTCAGGTGCGGCAGCCGGACGGCCAGGGCCGGGGTGCCCTCCCACTCCAGGACGACGTCCTCGGCCTTGGCCTCGTCCAGGGGGACGGGCGTCGCGCCGACCGCGTCCAGCAGCGGCTTGACCGCCGCGGCGAGCGGGTGTTCCACGTGCTCGGTCACGGCGTACCGCCCTCCTCGCCCAGCAGGCTGATCTGGACGGAGATGCGGGTCGCCCCGGCGTCCAGGGTCTCCCGGAGCAGGCGGGTCACCGCGGCGAGAACCTGGTCGGCCTCGCCCTCGGCGCCGGTCCCGAAGGGGCCGACCGACACGTCCAGGCCGGCCTCGTCGACGACCTTGCGGGCCGCGGCGGCGTGCTCCGGGAACGTGTCCAGTTCGAACGGTTCTGTCGTGAACTCCACCATCAATCGCACGTGCTCACTGTATCGAGCGGGGCCGGGCGGATGCAGGGGCTGGGTGATCGAACAGGCGCGACCCCGGGGTGCGGGCGACCCGGGACCTCTTCAACAAAATGTTGCGGCAGCCTTGACACCCGCTCGGCGGGGCGGAGATGCTTCCACCACACAGAATCCCTCTTCCGGATCGTGGAAGTTGCGGATGAAGGAAGAGAGAGTGAGAGGTGATGGACGTGACGGCGGCTGCCAAGCACGGCTTCACGGTCAACCTGTCGATCCTGTTCGGCGAAGTCCCGCTGCTGGAGCGCCCCGCGGCCGCGGCCGCGGCCGGCTTCACGGCCGCCGAGCTCTGGTGGCCCTTCGGTGCCGAGCACGACCCGAGCCGGGCCGAACTGGACGCGCTGCGCAAGGCGTTCAGCGACGCGGGGGTCCGGCTCACCGGCCTCAACTTCCTGGACGACCTCAGCCTGGGCGCCCGGGGCACGGTCTCGGTCCCGGCCGAGCGGGAGCGCTTCCGCGCCAACGTCCCGGTCGCCGCGGAACTCGCCTCCTCGCTCGGTGCCACCGCGCTCAACGCGCTCTACGGCAACCGGATCGAGGGCGTCGAGCCGGCCGAGCAGGACGCGCTCGCCCTGGAGAACCTGGTGCTCGCGGCCCGCGCGGCGCACGGGATCGGCGCCGTCCTGCTGATCGAGGCCCTGAACCGGGCCGAGTCCCCGGACTACCCGCTGGTCTCCGCGGCCGCCGCGGTCGACGTGGTCGACCGGGTCAACGCCGCCACCGGCCTGGGGAACGCCAGGTTCCTCTGCGACCTCTACCACCTGGCCAAGAACGGCGAGGACCTGGCCGCGGTCATCGACACGTACGCCGACCGGATCGGCCACGTGCAGATCGCCGACAACCCGGGCCGCAACGAGCCCGGCACCGGCGAACTGGACTTCGAGGACCTGTTCGCCCGGCTCAGCGCCGCCGGCTACACCGGCTCCATCGGCCTGGAGTACCGGCCCTCCACCGGCGTCAGTGCCGACAGCTTCGACTGGCTGCCGCGCGAGCTGCGCGCGGCCCGGTAGCCGCCGTCGGGCGGCGTCCAGCGCCCCGCCGCCCGGTCGGCGAACCCGGTCGGCCGGCGCCCCGCGCCGAGCACCGCGCCGCCCGGCGGGCCCGCCCCGCCACCCCTCCCCACCCGCACACGTAAGGAACCGTCGCGATGAGCGCCTCCCGCAAGATTGCCTTCGTCGGTCTCGGCATCATGGGCAAGCCCATGGCCGTCAACCTGGTCAAGGCCGGCCACCACGTGACCGGCTTCGACCTCTCCCAGGCCTCGATCGACACCGTGGTCGCGGCCGGCGGCCACGGCGCCGCCGGCATCGCGGACGCGGTGAAGGACGCCGAGGTCGTCATCACCATGGTCCCGGCCGACCCGCACGTCGAGGCGGTCATCCTCGGTGAGGGCGGCGTCCTGGAGAACGTCAAGGCCGGCACCCTGGTGATCGACATGTCCTCGATCACCCCGCAGACCTCCATCAAGGTCGGCAAGGCCGCCCGGGAGAAGGGCGTGCGCACCCTGGACGCCCCGGTCTCCGGCGGCGAGGCCGGCGCGGTCGAGGCGGTGCTGTCGATCATGGTCGGCGGTGAGGCCGCGGACTTCGCCGAGGCCAAGCCGCTCTTCGACGCGCTGGGCACCACGGTCGTGCACGTCGGCCCCGACGGCGCCGGCCAGACCGTCAAGGCCGCCAACCAGCTGATCGTCGCGGTCAACATCCAGGTGCTCGCCGAGGCCGTGGTGTTCCTGGAGAACGCCGGGGTCGACCTCGCCGCCGCGCTGGACGTGCTCGGCGGCGGCCTGGCCGGATCCACCGTGCTGAACCGCAAGAAGGCCAACATGCTCGACCGCGAGTTCGCCCCCGGCTTCCGGATCGACCTGCACCACAAGGACATGGGCATCGTCACCGACGCCGCCCGCGCCGTGGGCGCCGCGCTGCCGGTCGGCGCCGTGGTGGCCCAACTGGTCGCCTCCGCCCGGGCCAACGGCGACGGCTCGCTCGACCACTCGGCGCTGCTGCGCGGCGTCGAGCGGCTCTCGGGCCGCGAGGTGGCGTAGCACCGGGCCGGTGCGGCGCCGGGGTGCGTGACGCCCCTGCGATGCCGCACCTCCCGCAAGCTCCTCCTGGTGGCGTGTACCTGAACCGGTCGTGCCCGCGCCACCAGGAGGCCAGACCCGACCGGCGGTCGGGCCGGGGCTCATCCGCCCGCCCGCCGGTCGATCCAAGCCGGTGACGCGCACACCCTCCCCCGGGGGCACTTCGGTCGTGCCTGTTGCGTGTCGCCTGGCCCCCTCCCCGCCGAGGGGAGCCCCTCGTACGTCGGAAGCGGGACGAGGGGAACGGCGGGGAGGGGGTCGCACCACCCCCTTCCGGTGCCCGGAGGGGGCGCACCACCTCCTTCCGGCCCGGACGGGGGCGCACCACCGCTCTCCGGTGCCCGGACCGGCACCACCGCTTTCCGGTGCCCGGACCGGCATCACCGCTCTCCGGCGCCCGGATCGGCACCGCCCGGCCGGGGGGCTCGCCTCCGGTCGGCCACCGGACCCATGCTTGTCGAACCACTGCCAGACCCCGTACGGAAGTGAGGACCACCGATGCCCCCCACCCCCCACCAGGGCCACGTGGTCGTAGCGCCGGACAAGTTCAAGGGCACCCTGGAGGGCGCCGAGGCCGCGGCCCGGATCGCCGCCGGCATCCGGCGCGCCGCGCCCGGCACCGAGGTGCGCGAACTGCCCGTCGCCGACGGCGGCGAGGGCACCCTGGCCGCGGCGCTCGCGGCCGGCTTCGCCCGCGTCCCGGCCAAGGTGGCCGGCCCGACCGGCCTGCCGGTGGACGCCGCGCTGGCCGTCCGCGGCGACACCGCCGTGGTCGAGCTGGCCCAGGCCTCCGGGCTGGCCCGGCTGCCCGGCGGCCGGACCGCCCCGCTGGCGGCCGGCTCCTACGGCGTCGGCCAGCTGATCGGCCGGGCGGTGTCGATGGGCGCCAAGCGGATCGTGCTGGGCCTCGGCGGCAGCGCCTGCACGGACGGCGGCGCCGGCATGGTGCAGGCGCTCGGAGTCCGGCTGCGGGACGCCGATGACGTCGAACTCCCGCCCGGAGGAGCCGCGTTGCGCCGGCTGGACCGGATCGACCTCGGCCCGCTGGCCGAGCTGCTGACCGGGGTGGAGGTCGTGGTCGCCTGCGACGTGGACAATCCGCTGCTCGGGCCGCGCGGCGCCACCGCCGTCTACGGCCCGCAGAAGGGCGCCGACGGGGACGACCTGGTGGTCCTGGAGCAGGGGCTGACCCGCTTCGCCGACCGGGTCGCCGCGGCGACCGGACGGGACGTCCGGGAGGCCCCCGGCGCCGGGGCCGCGGGCGGGGTGGGCTTCGCGGCCCTCGCCCTGCTCGGCGCCACCATGCGAGCCGGTATCGAGCTGCTGCTCGAACTGCTGGGTTTCGACGGGGCCGTGCGTGGGGCACGCCTCGTCGTCACCGGTGAGGGCTGCCTGGACGCACAGACGCTCCACGGCAAGGCCCCCGCCGGAGTCGCCGCGGCGGCTGCCCGGGCGGGGGTTCGGGTGGCCGCCGTGGCGGGGCGGCTGGAGCTGTCCGAGCCCGAGTGGCGGGCGGCCGGCTTCACCGCCGCGATCGCCCTCACCGACCTCGCCGAGCAGCCGGGGGACAGCCTGACCAGGGCCGGTGAGCTGGCCGAGACGGCGGGGGAGCGGCTGGCCGAAGCCCTGCTGTCGGGCTGATCCCTCGTACGTTCCTCCATTGACGTTTTGTTGAAGCCGGGCCTAGGCTCCCGGCAATCCTTCGGTTCCCACCCACTCCGACCACCGCGGGCGCCGCCCCGCGCCGCGTGGTCCGGTGTGCCGCCGCGTACCCCCATCGCCCCAGATCCAGGTCTTCGGAGGTCCCCATGCCGTTCCGCCAGCCAGCGGTGATCCGCTCCCGCCGGGCGGTGCTGCCCGACGGCGAGCGCCCCGCGGACGTGCTGATCCGCGACGGCCGGATCGAGCGGGTCGCGGCGTACGGCTCGCTCACGGCCGGCGCCGGCGACCTCGCCGGCCGCGGTGACGGTGACCTCGTCGACCTCGGTGACACCGCCCTGCTTCCCGGCCTGGTCGACACCCACGTGCACGTCAACGAGCCCGGCCGGACCGAGTGGGAGGGCTTCGCCACCGCCACCCGGGCGGCCGCGGCCGGCGGCGTCACCACGATCATCGACATGCCGCTCAACTCCGTCCCGCCCACCACCACGCCCGCCGGGCTGGAGGTCAAGCGGAAGACCGCCGAGGGCCAGGCCTGGGTCGACCTCGGCTTCTGGGGCGGGGCCGTCCCCGGCAACGTCCCCGACCTCGAACCCCTGCACCGGGCAGGCGTGTTCGGCTTCAAGAGCTTCCTCGCCCCGTCCGGCGTCGACGAGTTCCCGCACGTCGAGGCCGCCGACCTGGAGGCCGCCCTGGCCGAGCAGGCCCGGCTCGGGGCGCTGGCGATCATCCACGCCGAGGACCCGGCGGTGCTGGCCGCCGCCCCGCAGCAACCCGGCGTCCACTACCGGGACTTCCTCGCCTCCCGGCCGGCCGGCGCGGAGACCGCGGCGGTCGCCCGACTGCTCGACACCGCCCGGCGCACCGGCGCCCGGGTGCACATCCTGCACGTCTCCTCGGCCGCCGTGCTGCCGCTGCTGCGCCGGGCCCGCGCGGACGGCGTCCAGGTCACCGCCGAGACCTGCCCGCACTACCTGACCCTCGCCGCCGAGCAGGTGCCGGACGGCGACACCGCCTTCAAGTGCTGCCCGCCGATCCGCGACGAGGCCAACCGGGACGCGCTCTGGGAGGCCCTGGCGAACGGCGAGTTCAGCGCCGTGGTCTCCGACCACTCGCCGTCCACCCCCGACCTCAAACTGCTGCCCGAGTACGGCGGCAGCGGCGACTTCGCGGCGGCCTGGGGCGGCATCGCCTCGCTGCAACTGGGCCTGCCCGCGGTCTGGACCGAGGCCCGCCGGCGCGGCCACCGCCTCGCCGACGTGGTGCGCTGGATGTCCTCCGGGCCGGCCGCCCTGGTCGGCCTCACCGGCACCAAGGGCGCCATCGCGGCGGGCTGCGACGCCGACCTGGTCGCCTTCGACCCCGACGGCGAGTTCGCCGTCCACGCCGCCGAGTTGCACCACCGCAACCCGGTGACCCCGTACGCCGGAAGGACGTTGAGCGGCGCCGTCCGCACCACCTGGCTGCGCGGCCGGGCGGTGGACACCGGCGCCGAGCCCTTCGGCCGTCAGCTGGCCCGTCCCGTCAACCCCCCTGCCACCGAAGGTTCCTGAGACGACACCGTTCCGCAACGACACCGTTCCGCAGCGACACCGTTCTGTGGCGACACCGTTCCGCAGCGACACCGTTCTGTGGCGACACCGTTCCGCAGCGACACCGTTCCGTAACGACGCCGCCTCCCGAACCGACCGGCTTCCCGAACCGCAACCTTCTTCCGAGGAGAGTCAGTGACCACTGTCGACACCCCGAGTGCTTCCTTCACCGAGCTGGTCAACCTGGCCTCCCGGCTGCTCGGCGCGGGCGTCGTCGCCACCAATGAGGACACCTTCGCGGACGCCGAGAACCTGCTGCTGGCCCAGCCCGCCGAGTTCCGCCCGCACACCTTCGGCAACAAGGGCCAGATCATGGACGGTTGGGAGTCCAAGCGCCGGCGCGGAGTCTCCGCCGACCAGCCGCACCCCACCGACCAGGACCACGACTGGACGATCGTCCGGCTCGGCGTCGGCGGCGTGATCCGCGGCGTGATCGTCGACACCGCCCACTTCACCGGCAACTACCCGGAGAGTGCCGTGGTCGAGGCGGCCGCCGTCCCCGGGCACCCCTCGCCGGAGGAGCTGCGGGACGCCGACTGGACCGTCATCGTGCCGCGCACCCCGCTCCAGGGCGACACCGCCCACGAGTTCGCCGTCCAGGACGACGCCCGCTACACCCACGTGCGGCTGAGCATCTTCCCGGACGGCGGCGTCGCCCGGCTCCGGGTGCACGGCGAGGTGCTGCCCGACCCGCGCGAACTGGACGGCCTCACCTTCGACCTGGCCGCCCAGGAGTACGGCGGTGTGGCGGAGGCGGCGTCCGACCGCTACTTCTCCTCCCCGCACAACCTGAACGCTCCCGGTCGCGCCTCCGTCATGGGCGAGGGCTGGGAGACCCGGCGTCGGCGCGACAAGGCCAACGACTGGGTGCAGATCGCCCTGGCCGGGGGCGGTGAGGCCCTGGCCGTCGAGGTGGACACCACCCACTTCGTCGCCAATGCCCCCGGCTGGGCCGACCTGATCGGCTTCGACGCCTCGACCGGACAGGACCCGGCCGAGGGCGAGTGGTTCGAGATCCTGCCCCGCACCCGGCTGCAGCCCGACACCCGGCACCGTCTCCGGCTCGACGTCGGCCGCCCGGTGACCCACGTGCGGATCAACGTCCACCCGGACGGCGGGCTCGCCCGCCTCCGGCTCACCGGACGCCTCACCGAGGCCGGCCGCGCGGCCCTCGCGCTGCGCTGGTTCAACGCCGTCCCGGCCGCCGAGGCCGCCGGTGCGCTCACCGAGGCGGGCCTGACCGCCGAGGAGGCCGCCGCGCTGGCCGCCGCCCGCCCGCTGGCGGACCCGGCCGCGGCCACCGCGGCGGTCGCCGGTCTCCGGCCGGCCGACGGCCCGGACGGCGAGCACTCCGCCCGCCGCCGCTCGGCGCTGTGGCGCCTGCTGGGCGTCTGAGCGCCCCGCGCGCCCGGCCGGCCCCCCTCCACGCACTGCCTTCACGCACCGCCTTATCGACACCTGAAGGACCCTCCATGTCCAAGATCCTGACCACGGAGTCCGGCGCCCCGATCGCCGACAACCAGAACTCGGCCTCGGCCGGCGAGTACGGCCCGCTGCTGATCCAGGACCAGCAACTGCTGGAGAAGCTGGCACGGTTCAACCGCGAGCGCATCCCGGAGCGCGTCGTGCACGCCCGCGGCTCCGGCGCGTACGGCTACTTCGAGGTCACCGACGAGGTGTCGAAGTACACCCGGGCGGCCTTCCTGTCCGAGGTCGGCAAGCGCACCGAGGTCTTCCTGCGCTTCTCCACCGTCGCCGGCAACCTCGGGGCCAGCGACGCGGTGCGCGACCCGCGCGGCTTCGCGCTGAAGTTCTACACCGAGCAGGGCAACTACGACCTGGTCGGCAACAACACCCCGGTGTTCTTCATCAAGGACCCGGTCAAGTTCCCCGACTTCATCCACTCGCAGAAGCGCGACCCGTACACCGGCGTGCAGGAGGCGGACAACGTCTGGGACTTCTGGGCCCACTCGCCGGCCTCGACCCACCAGATCACCTGGCTGTTCGGCGACCGCGGCATCCCGGCCAGCTACCGCCACATGAACGGCTACGGCTCGCACACCTACCAGTGGGTCAACGCCGAGGGCGAGGCCTACTGGGTGAAGTACCACTTCAAGACCAACCAGGGCATCCGCAGCCTGGACGGCGGCCAGGCCGCCGAGGTGGTCGGCGCCGACGCCGACTCGCACCAGCGCGACCTGCACCAGGCGATCGAGCGCGGGGTGTTCCCGTCCTGGACCCTCTACGTCCAGCTGATGCCGGTCGCCGAGGCCGCGGACTACCGCTTCAACCCCTTCGACCTCACCAAGGTCTGGCCGCACGCCGACTACCCGCTGGTCAAGGTCGGCCGCCTGGTGCTCAACCGGAACCCGGAGAACGTCTTCGCCGAGGTCGAGCAGTCCGCGTTCTCGCCGAACAACTTCGTGCCCGGCATCGGCCCGTCCCCGGACAAGATGCTCCAGGGCCGGCTGTTCGCCTACGCCGACGCCCAGCGCTACCGGCTCGGCGTCAACCACACCCTGCTGCCGGTGAACGCCCCGCGCGCCACCGAGGCCCACAACTACGGCCGGGACGGCCTCATGGCCGCCAACAGCGCCGGCCGCGGCAAGAACTACGAGCCCAACTCGTACGACGGCCCGGCCCAGACCGACAGCGCGCTCGCCGCGCCGGTCAAGGTGGACGGCTACACCGGCACCTACACCACGCCGGCCCACACCAAGGACGACGACTTCTTCCAGGCCGGCGAGCTCTACCGGCTGATGTCGGCGGGTGAGCGGACCCGTCTGATCGACAACATCGCGGGCTTCCTCTCCCAGGTCACCAGGGACGACGTGGTCGAGAAGAACCTCGCCCACTTCCACGCCGCCGACGAGGAGTACGGCGCCCGACTGGAGGCCGCCGTCACCAAGCTCCGCGCGGGCGACGAGGGCTGACCCTCCGCGCTCTTCGCACTCTCCGCACCCTCAGGACCGCCGGGGCCCGCACCCCGGCGGCTCCGCGACGGGCCCCTCCCCCCGGGCAGTGGGGGAGGGGCCCGTCGGGTCGTTCCCGCCCCGACCCTCCACGCGTACGACCCTCCACGCCGACGACCCTCTACGGGTATGACCCTCCACGCGTACGACCCTCCACGCCGACGACCCTCTACGGGTACGACCCTCCACGCGCGACGCCCCACGGGAGCGACGCCGCTACCGGCCGACCGGCGGTTGCTCCACGGAATGTTCACCGATATTCACGGACAGCAGCCGCCCGGGCCCCCGGGTGGATAGGCTGGAGACCGCCCGCGGTCGCTCCGTGGGGGGACATCGGAAGGGGACGACATGTCGACACCAGCCCCGGGTCGTCACGCCGCGCTGGACCAGGGTCCGACGGGCCCGTTCACCTCCCTGCAGCACGCCCTCAGACTGCTGGAGGCCGTCGACCGGCACCCCGACGGCGCCACCCTGGTCGGCCTCGCGCGGGAGACGTCGCTGGGCCTGCCGACCGTCCGTCGGCTCGCCGAGATCCTGGAGATCGAGGGCTATCTCCAGTGCCAGGACGGCGGTTGGGTCCTCGGCGGCACCTTCGCGCTGCTCGGCCAGCACAACCGGGAGCAGCTCGTCAAGGCCCGGCTGAACCGCAAACTCGCGCAACTCCGGGACGAGTTGGGTGCCGCAGTGTACTTCAGCCGTTACCACGACGGGGAGTTGTCGGTCGAGGCGGTCTCGGCGGCCGACTACGCGCCCGCCGTGCAGGAGTGGGTGGACTTCCGGGCCACCGCGCACGCCAGCGCGATCGGCAAGTGCCTGCTCAGCCAGCTCGACTCGGACGCCCGGCGGGACCACCTCTCCCGGCATCCGGTCGCCCGGCTCACCTCCCGCACGGTCATCGACGCCGACCAGTTGATGCACCGGCTGGAGCGGCAGCCGGCCACGGTGCCGGTGCTGGACATCCAGGAGTACGCGCTCGGTACGGTCTGCGCGGCGGTGCCGATCACGGCGGGCAGTACGGTCGGCTGCCTGGCCACGTCGATGCCGGTCGACAACATCCACAAGCTGAAGGCCGCCGCCGAGCTGCTGGCGGTCCAGGCGGCGCCGCTGATGCTGGCGATGGCGGTCTGAGCACTGCCCGCCGCCTGCCGGGCCCCGTCGGACGTGTCGTCCGGCGGGGCCCGTGCGCTGTCCGCGGAGGGTTTCCGGGGTGGTCCCGCGGTGCACATCACTTATTAGACTCGATGTCGATAAGAGTTGTCGAACCTCTTGTCCCCGCCGCTACCGGCGAGTACGTTTCGCAGAGTCGAGCCGCCGCCGCCAGGTCAGGAGGGCCTGCCATGCCCAGCTCCACCCCCGTCCCCGCCCTCGCCGCCCCCGCCGCACGCGTGCACGAGAGCCTCGTCCTGGAGCCCCGGAACGTCCGCTTCGACTGGGCGCAGCTGCCGCTGCACTGGATCCCGGACGAGCCGATGGCCACCCACGTGATCAACGTGCTGCACCTGCTGCTGCCCGAGGGCGAGCGCTGGTTCGTCAAGGTGTTCAAGGACGCGCTGCCGCTCATCCGGGACGAGCAGCTGCGCGAGGAGGTGCTCGGCTTCATCGGCCAGGAGGCCATCCACGCCGAGGCGCACCAGGAGGTGCTCGACCACCTGCTCGGCCAGGGGCTCGACCCGCGCCCGTACGTCCGGCAGATCTCCTGGCTCTTCCAGCGCGTCCTGGGCGACAAGCCGGGCCTTTCGCCGGCGCGGCAGCGGGAGAACATCATCGAACGGGTCGCCTTCGTCGCGGCGATCGAGCACTTCACCGCCTTCCTGGGCAACTGGGCGCTCAACTCCCCGGGGCTGGACCGGGCCGAGGCCGACCCGACCATGCTCGACCTGCTGCGCTGGCACGGCGCGGAGGAGGTCGAGCACCGCAGCGTCGCCTACGACCTGATGGTCCACCTGGACCCCGGCTATCTGCGCCGGGTCCGGGGAATGGCGGTGTCCGGGCCGCTGCTGGTGCACCTGTGGGTGCGCGGTGCCCGCTTCCTGCTCGCCGCCGACCCGACCCTCGACGGTCGGCTCAAGCCCACCTGGCGGGAGGCGGGCCGGATCGCCAAGCGCGGACTGCTGCCGGACCCGGTCCGTTCCATCCGTTCCGGGCTGCGCTACCTGCGGCCGGGCTACCACCCGACCCAGGAGGGGTCCTCCAGCCAGGCGCTGGGCTACCTCGCCACCTCTCCGGCCGCCCGGGCGGCCGCCGCCCACGGCTGACGGCGAACAGATGACAGAGTTCAGCGAACAGAGAACATCATCTGTTCGCTGAACTCTGAAAGTTGTCAGCTGTTCGCCCGCCCGCCGTCCCGCCCGTCGTCCGCCGCCCCGCCTGCCGCGCACCCGTCCCGCCGCCCGCCGCCCCGCCTCTCCCACGCCAAGGACCCCGCCGGATGGACCCGCTCACCCCGCTCACCCCGCCCCCCGACCTCTACGGCCGCCCGCGCGCCGACGCGTTCCTCCGCCGGCTCACCGCCTTCGGCGACCGCTACTCGCCGGCCCTCGGCAGCCCGCTGCTGCGCCGCAACCCCCGCCGGCCGTTCAGCCGCCCCACCCCGCAGCTCCAGCTGGTCGTCGCCAGCCGCCGCCAACCGGCCTCCGACGTCGTCGAGTTGACCCTCGCCGACCCCTCCGGAGGCCAGCTGCCGAGCTGGCAGCCCGGTGCCCACCTGCGGGTCACCCTGCCCTCCGGCCGCGAGCGCCACTACTCGCTCAACGGCGACCCCGCCGACCGCCGGCAGTACCGGATCGCCGTCCGCCGACTGCCCGCCGGCGGCGGCGGATCGGTCGAGGTCCACGACGTCCTCCACCCGGGCACCCGGCTCACCGCCCGCCGCCCGCGCAACGGCTTCGCCTTCTGCGCCGAGCCCGCCGTCCTCCTGCTGGCCGGCGGCATCGGCATCACCCCGCTGCTCCCGATGGTCCACGAGGCGCGGCGCCACGGCCTCGACTGGCGCCTGGTCCACGTCGGCCGCAGCGCCGACAGCCTCCCGTACGCCGACGAACTGCGCGCCCTCGACCCGCACCGCGTGGTGCTGCGCACCGACGACGACCACGGCGGCGTCCCCACCGGCGCCGAACTGCTCGCCCACGCCCCGCGCGGCGCCGCCGTCTACTGCTGCGGCCCGGCCCCGATGCTCGCCGCCGTACAGGGCGCGCTGGACGGCTCCGCCGCCTCCGCCCTGCACTTCGAGCGCTTCGGCGCCGCCCCGATCACCGACGGCGCGCCCTTCGCGGTCCGGCTCGGCGCGGACGGCCCGACCCTGGACGTCCCCGCCGACCGCTCCGCCCTGGACGTGCTGCGCGAGGCCCGCCCCGACCTCCCGTACTCCTGCCACCAGGGCTTCTGCGGCACCTGCGAGGTCCGCCTGCTGGCCGGCGCCCCCGAGCACCGGGACCGCCGCCTCACCCCCGAGCAGCGTGCCGCCGGCGCCCTGCTGCCCTGCGTCTCCCGGGCCGCCGAGGGCGAGACCCTCGTGCTGGACCTCTAGAAGGAGCCCCCGATGCCCCCGACGGCGACCGCGATGCCGACGTTCTCCTACACCGAGCGCGACCTGGCCCGCTTCCGCGAGACCCAGCAACTCGCCTACCACTGCGCCGAACAGGTCGCCGCCTGGATCGAACCGGGCGTCACCGAGCGCCAGGCCACCGCCGAGCTGCGCCGCCGCCTGGTCGCCGCCGGGGTGCAGGACTTCTTCCACATCCCGTTCGCCTGGTTCGGCGACCGCACCGCCTTCCGGCACTTCCACACCCCGCTGCAGTTCTTCGCGGGCAACCGCCGGCTGGAGGAGGGCATGCCGTACGTCCTGGACTGCGCGCCGATCGTGGACGGCTACACCGCCGACATCGGCTACGGCGGCAAGGTCGGCGAGAACCGGGTCTGGGACCGGCTGGCCGCCGACCTGAAGGTCTACCGCGAGCTGATCCTCGCCGAGGTGCGCGCCCGCAAGCCGCTCAACGAGGTGTACGCGGCGGTGGACGCGCAGATCGCCGCACACGGCTACGACAACCGGCACCAGGTCTACCCGGGCCGGGTGATCGGCCATCAGGTCACCCGTACCGTCACCCGCGGCCCGGCCGGGGTGAACGTGTTCGGCTTCGGCGTGCGCACCCTCCAGACCCTCGGCCGGGAGCTCATCTCCGAGCGCCTGCACGGCCGTTCGCCGCTGTGGGCGGACGGCCGGTCGTCCCGGCACGCGCCCACCCCGGGCCTGTGGGCGGTCGAGCCGCACATCGGGTTCCGCGGCGTGGGCATCAAGTTCGAGGAACTGCTGGTGGTCACGGAGGACGATGCGTACTGGCTGGACGACGACCTCCCGCACGTCCGCCGCTGGACCGCCGCCGACGATTCGGCCACCATCGAGCCGACCGGCGCCGAACCGGCGGCCGCCGGGTCGACCGCCGACGCGGCGACCGACACCGAGCCGACCACCCAGGAGGCCACCCGATGACGACCCCCCTCCCGGCCGCACCCGTCCGCCGCCGCACCGTCCACTCCGGCGGCCTGTCGCTCGCCGTCTTCGAGCAGGGCGACCCGGAGGCCCCCACGGTCCTCCTGGTGCACGGCTACCCGGACACCCACGTGGTCTGGGACGACATCGCCGCCGACCTCGCCCGCGACCACCACGTGGTCCGCTACGACGTGCGCGGCGCCGGTGAGTCGACCGCCCCGGCCCGCCGCGAGGACTACCGCCTCGAGCGCCTCGCCGACGACCTGTTCGCGGTCGCCGACGCCGTCTGCCCGGACCGGCCGGTGCACCTGGTGGCCCACGACTGGGGCTCGATCCAGTCCTGGGAGGCCGTCACCGCCCCCGGCGCCGAGCAGCGGATCGCCTCCTACACCACGCTGTCCGGCCCCAGCCTGGACCACATGGGCTACTGGCTGCGCCACCGGCTGCGCCGCCCCACCCCGCGCCACCTCGGGCAGCTGCTCCACCAGGGCCTGCACTCCTGGTACATCACCGCCTTCCACCTGCCCTTCCTCGCCCCGGCGGTCTGGCGACTGGGCCTCGCCCGGGCCTGGCCGCGGGTGCTGCGCGACCTGGAGCACGTCACCCCGCGGGCCGGCCACCCGCAACCCAGCCTGCGTCGCGACGCCGTCCGCGGCATCGAGCTCTACCGGGCCAACTTCCGCCCCACCATGGGCAGTCCGCGCGAGCGGCCGACCGAGGTGCCGGTCCAGCTGGTCACCCTGACCCGGGACCGCTACGTCGGCACCTACCTCTCCGAGGGCCTGGAACGCTGGGTTCCCCGCCTGACCCGTCGTACGCTGCACGCCGGCCACTGGTCGGCGCTGCTGGAGAAGGGAGCCACCGTGGCCGGCCTGGTCCGCGAGTTCACCGCCCGCATCGACGCCGACCCGAAGGGCGAAGTCGCCGAGGGCGACGGCCGGTTGGTGGTCGTCACCGGCGGCGGCAGCGGCATCGGCCGGGCCACCGCGCTCGCCTTCGCCGAGGAGGGCGCCCGGGTGGTGGTCTGCGACCTCGACCTGGCGGCCGCCGAGCGCACCGCCGAACTCGCCGCGCTGGTCGGCCCGCAGGCGCACGCCTACCAGGTGGACGTCTCGGACGGCGCCGCGATGGACGCCTTCGCCCAGAGCGTCGCCGCCGAGCACGGCGTGCCGGACGTGATGGTCAACAACGCCGGCATCGGCCACTCCGGGACGTTCCTGCAGACCACCGAGAAGGAGTGGCAGCGCGTCCTGGACGTCAACCTCTGGGGCGTGATCCACGGCTGCCGCGCCTTCGGCACCCTGATGGCCGACCGCGGCCAGGGCGGCCACATCGTCAACGTCTCCTCGGCCGCCGCCTACCTGCCGTCCAAGGCGCTCACCGCCTACGCGACCAGCAAGGCCGCCGTCTTCATGCTCTCCGACTGCCTGCGCGCCGAGTTCGTCGCCCACGGCATCGGCGTCTCCACCATCTGCCCGGGCATCGTCAACACCAACATCACCCGCACCTCCACCTTCTCCGCGACCACCGCCGCCGAGCAGTCCGCCAAGCAGGCCCGCGCCGCCAAGCTCTACGCCCGCCGCGGCTTCCCCCCGGAGAAGGTCGCCACCGCCGTGGTCACCGCCGTCCGCACCGGCAAGCCGGTCGTCCCGGTGACCCCCGAGGCCAAGGCCGCCCGCTTCCTCTCCCGCCTCAGCCCCGGCCTCCTCCGCCTCGCCGCCCGCCTCAACGTCACTTGATCCGGTGAACGTCACCTGATCGGCCTCAATAGGCCTGCGATATCAATTACCATCGATTGTGATATCGCAGGCCTGTATTCCTTTGGGAGGTCAGCCATGGCTCGCACCGTGATAGACGTCAACGACGAACTCCTGGCCGAGGCCGCTGAGATTCTCGGTACGACAACCAAGGTCGCGACCGTCAACGCTGCTCTTGAGGACCTCGTCAAGCGCCGCAAGCGGGAGAAGTTCATGGCCTGGCTCGCCGAGGGTGGACTGCCCGATCTCACCGGGCCGGTGGAAAAGGGTGACTGAGCGCTACCTGATCGACAAGTCGGCCTTCGCGCGCTTCTCCAAACCGAAGGTCAGGGCCGTCCTCAGGCCGCTGATCGTCAGGGGAGTGGTGGCGGTCTGCGGCGCCGTCGAACTGGAGATCATGCACAGTGCCCGCTCCAAGGCGGATGCCATCGAGATCCGTGAGGGCCTCAGCGGCTTCGACTGGCTCGCCATCCCCGACGAAGTGTGGGACCGAGCCATCGAGGTGCAAGCCCTCCTGACGAGCGCCGGCAATTGGCGGGCCCTGTCCGTGGCGGACCTCGTCATCGCCGCCACCGCCGAGCGTCACGGTGCCACGGTCCTGCACTACGACGGTGACTACGACATGATCGCCGCCGTCACCGGCCAGCCGACCGAGTGGGTCGTCCCGCAGGGGACGGCCGACTGATCGCTCCACCGGGGCTGTGAGAGCATCGAGGCCCATGGAGATGACAACGGCTCTGTGGTCCTTCGCCCTCGTCGTGGGGCTGCTCACGCTCACGCCCGGGCTCGACACCGCGCTGGTCCTGCGGACCTCCGCGCTGGGGCGGCGGCGGCAGGCGTGGGGCGTGGTGCTGGGGATCCAGACCGGGACGCTGATCTGGGGGACGCTGACCTCGGCCGGGGTGACGGCGCTGCTGACCGCCTCGCAGGTGGCGTACGAGGTGCTGCGCTGGGCCGGGGCGGCCTACCTGGTGTGGATGGGCGTGGGGATGCTGCGCAAGCGCGGCGCAGAGGCCGCGGCCGAGGAGGAGCCCGCCGAGGGCGGGTTCCGGGCCGGCTGGCGGCGCGGGACGCTGACCAATCTGCTCAACCCGAAGGTCGGGGTGTTCTACGTGGCCGTGCTGCCGCAGTTCATCCCCGCCGGGGCCCCGCACTTCGCCGCGGGGGTGGCGCTGACCTGCGTGCACGTCGTGGAGGGCGTGCTCTGGTCGGTCGTGCTGGTCGGCTTCGCCCGGGTGCTGCGCGGCTGGCTGCGCCGCCCGGCCGCCCGGCGGTGGATGGACCGGGTGACCGGCGCGGTGGTGGTGGGTTTCGGCCTGAAGCTGGCGCTGGGCGACTGACGCGGTCGGGCGGGTCCCCGGCGGATCCCGGGCGGGTCTCAGGCGGCGTGGGTCCGGCGGGTCCGGGCGGTCTGCTCCGGCGCGACGGTCACCGCCGGTGACACCGCGTCGTGGTGGATCGGCCCGTGGCCGGCGCTCAGCGGCAGGCAGCTGCCGCCCCGCCGGTGGGCGATGATCTCGGCGGCCACCGAGACGGCCGTCTCCTCCGGGGTGCGGGAGCCCAGGTCGAGGCCGATGGGGGAGCGCAGCCGGGCGAGTTCGGCGTCGGTCAGGCCCGCCTCGCGCAGCTTGGCCTCCCGGTCGCGGTGGGTGCGCCGGGAGCCCATCGCGCCGACGTACCCGACCGGCAGCCGCAGGGCCCGTTCGAGCAGCGGGACGTCGAACTTGGCGTCGTGGGTGAGCACGCACAGCACGCTGCGGCCGTCGAGCCGGTCGAGCTGGGCGTCCAGGTAGCGGTGCGGCCAGTCGACCACGACCTCGTCGGCGTCCGGGAAGCGCCGGGCGGTGGCGAAGACGGGCCGGGCGTCACAGACGGTGACGTGGTAGCCGAGGAACTTGCCGATCCGCACCACGGCGGCGGCGAAGTCGATCGCGCCGAAGACCAGCATCCGGGGCGCGGGCACGTAGGACTCGACGAAGCAGGTGACGGTGCCCCGGTCCCGGTCGTCGCAGGGCCGTCCGTCCAGGCCGAGCACGATCCGCCCGGTGCGTCCGGCGTCCAGCATGGCCCGGGCCTCGGCGATCACGGCGCGCTCCAGGGCGCCCACCGTGGACGGTCCGACCGACAGCGCCCCGTGCACGTCCTGGGCGGTGACGGCGAGGGTGGCGCCGAGCAGTCCGGCCGGTCCGGAGATCACCCGGGCGAGCGCGACGGGTGTGCCGTCGGCGATCCGGGCGAGGCCGGCGTCCATCCCGGGGTCGGTGCCCGGGACCACCGGCTGGACGAACACGTCGAGGACCCCGCCGCAGGTCAGGCCGACCGCGAAGGCGTCCTCGTCGCTGTAGCCGAAGCGCTCCAGGGCCGGTCGGCCGCTCTCGATCGCGGCCTGGCAGAGCTCGTACACCGCGCCCTCGACACAGCCGCCGGAGACGCTGCCGACCGCCTCCCCGGCCGCGTCGACGGCCAGGGCCGCGCCCGGGTCGCGCGGGGCGCTGCCGGAGACACCGACGACGGTGGCCACGGCGAAGGAGCGCCCGGACGCGTGCCAGGCCTGCAGCTGCTCGGCGATGTCCTGCATGTCGGAGGCTCCTTACACGGTTTCGACAGTAGCGGGAGACGCCGCCGTACGGGAAACGATCCCGTACGGCGGCGGTGCTGCTCAAAGCCCCGGGCGAACGGCCGGGACGCGGACGCTCAGTGCACGCCGAGCCAGGACTTGACGGGGCCGAGCGCGAAGTACACGACGAACACCGCGGTGAGGATCCACATCAGCACCCCGGGCTCGCGCCACTTGCCCTGGCCGGCCTTGATCACCGAGTAGGAGATGACGCCGGCCGCGACGCCCGCCGTGATGCTGTAGGTGAACGGCATCAGCACGCTGGTCAGGAAGGCCGGGATGGCCACCTCGCGGTCGGACCAGTCGATGTGCCGGGCCTGGCTCATCATCATCGAGCCGATCACCACCAGTGCGGCGGAGGCGACTTCGACCGGGACGATGCCGGCCAGCGGCGAGAAGAACAGCATCAGCGCGAACATCGCGCCGGTGACGGTGGAGGCGAGGCCGGTCCGGGCGCCGTCGCCGACGCCGGTCGCGGACTCGACGAAGACGGTCTGGCCGGAGGCGCCGGCCAGGCCGCCGACCGCGCCGCCGGCGCCGTCGATGAACAGGGCCTTGGACAGGCCGGGCATCCGGCCCTGCTTGTCCGCGAGTCCGGCCTCGGTGCCGACGCCGATGATGGTGGCCATGGCGTCGAAGAAGCCGGCCAGCACCAGGGTGAACACCGCGACGGAGGCGCTGATCGCGCCGAGGCCCTTGCCGCCGAAGGCACCGAACAGGTCGACGTGGCCGAACAGGCTGAAGTCGGGGGCGGCGACCGGGCTGCCGGGCCAGACCGGGACGGAGTTCGCCCAGGCCTTGGCCGGTACGTGGGCGAGCCGGTTGACGACGATCGCGACCACGGTGCCGCCGGCGATGCCGATCAGGATCGCGCCGCGCACGCCGCGCGCCATCAGCACGAAGATCGTGAGCAGGGTGAGGCAGAAGATCAGGACGGGCCAGCCGGAGAGCTCGCCGAAGGGGCCGAGCGACAGCGGGGTGGGGCCGCCGGTGTGCACGAAGCCGGCCTTGTAGAGGCCGATGATCGTGACGAACAGGCCGATGCCGATGGTGATCGCGTGCTTGAGCGGCAGCGGGATGCCGTTCATGATCTTCTCGCGCAGTCCGGAGACCACCAGCAGCACGATCAGCAGCCCGTAGATCACGCACAGGCCCATGGCCTGGGGCCACGTGGTGTGCGGTACCACCAGCGCGGAGACCGCGCCGGAGACCGAGAGCCCGGCGGCCAGCGCCAGCGGGACGTTGCCGACCAGGCCCATCAGGAGGGTGGTGACGGCGGCCGCGAGGGCGGTGGCGGTGGTCAGCGCGGCGTGGTCGAGCTTGAGGCCGTTGACGTCCGCGCCGCTGAGGATCAGCGGGTTGAGCAGGATGATGTACGCCATCGCCATGAAGGTGGTGAGGCCACCGCGTAGTTCGTTGGCGAGGGTCGAGCCGCGGGCCGAGATCTTGAAGTACGCGTCGAGCGCGCCCTTCGGCCCTGCTGCCGGGGGCGAGGGGTGGGTCTCGTCCTCGGCGGGTCTGTCTGCTTCAGTGGTGCCGGGCTCCGTGGGGATCCTGGTCATGTCCACTCCCAAGTGTCAAAGGGGGTTGGGGTGGGCGAGCCGACCTGACTGCCAGTCAAGAGAGTTGGCACAGGGGGACGGTATCGACTCACTGGGGCACTCGTAGGGGAGTGCCGGCGGTGCAGGTGAGGGTGGTGCGCACCACTGCGGGAGCCCCGGCGTGGGCAGGGCAGCGGGTGTGGGGGGTCCCGGGGCGGCGGGGAAGACGTCACCGCCCCGGGAAGTGTCGCCCGGTGGTACCGTTCCGGCTCGAACTCCCGGTGTCAGCCGGGCTGTTCGGTGGTCAGGTGCTCGGGTCGGACCGGGATCCGGTTGAGCGCGAGACCGGTGGCGTTGCGGATCGCCGCCACGATCGAGGGGGTCGCCGACACGGTCGGCGCCTCACCGACGCCGCGCAGCCCGTACGGGGCGTGCGGGTCGGGCAGTTCGAGGACGTCCACCGGGATCGGCGGGGTGTCCAGGATGGTGGGGATCAGGTAGTCGGTGAAGGAGGCGTTGCGCACCTTCCCGTCCCGGACGATGATCTCCTCCATCACCGCGAGCCCGAGGGCCTGGGTGCAGCCGCCCTGGATCTGGCCGACCACCGAGAGCGGGTTGAGCGCCTTGCCGACGTCCTGGACGGCGGTGAGCTCGACCACCTTGACCAGGCCCAGTTCGACGTCCACGTCCACCACCGCGCGGTTGGCGCAGAAGGTGTACTGGACGTGCCCGAAGCCCTGGCCGGTCTCCTTGTCGAAGGCCTGGGTGGGCCGGTGGTGGTGCTCGCGGGTGAGGTCGATGGCCTCGTCGCCGAGCAGGTCCACCATGGGCACGAGCACCCCGGCGCTCTCCGAGACGACCTTGCCGCCGGCCAGGGCGATGTCCTTGTGGGTCCAGCCGTACCGCTGCCGGCCCTTCTCGATCAGCTCCCGCGCGACGGCCTCGGCGGCGAGCTTCACCGCGCCGCCGGTCATGTACGTCTGGCGCGAGGCGGAGGTCGAACCGGCCGATCCCACCTCGGTGTTGGCCGGGTGGATGGTGACCTGCTCGACGCCCAGCTCGGTGCGGGCGATCTGGGCGTGCACGGTGACGCCGCCCTGGCCGACCTCGGCCATCGCGGTGTGCACCATGGCGACCGGCTCGCCGCCGATGACCTCCAGCCGCACCCGGGCGGTGGAGTAGTCGTCGAAGCCCTCGGAGAAGCCGACGTTCTTGATGCCGACCGAGTAGCCGACCCCGCGCACGATGCCCTCGCCGTGCGAGGTGTTGGAGAGCGCGCCGGGCAGCGCCCGGACGTCCAGGTGTTCGGTGTCCAGCGGCGGCGGCAGCGGCATCTCCTTGGCCCGGCGCAGCAGTTCGGCCACCGGCGCGGGCGAGTCGATCTGCTGGCCGGTGGGCATGAAGTCGCCCTCCGACATCGCGTTCAGCTGCCGCAACTCGACCGGGTCCATGCCCAGTTCGACGGCCAGCTTGTCCATCTGGGACTCGTAGCCGAAGGCCGCCTGGACGGCCCCGAAGCCGCGCATCGCCCCGCAGGACGGGTTGTTGCTGTACAGCGCGATGGCGTGCATCTTCACGTTCGGGATCACGTACGGGCCGTGCCCCAGCGAGGCCGCGTTGCCGACCACGGCGGGGGAGGCGGAGGCGTACGCGCCGCCGTCCAGCACGATCCGGCAGTCGGCGAAGACCAGCTTGCCGTCCCGGGTGGCGCCGTGCTCGTAGTGCATCCGGGCCGGGTGGCGGTGGACGTGGCCGTAGAAGGACTCGTCCCGGGAGTAGACGATCTTGACCGGCTTGCCGGTGTGCAGCGCCAGCAGACAGGCGTGGATCTGCATCGAGATGTCCTCGCGGCCGCCGAAGGCGCCGCCCACGCCGGCCAGGGTGAGCCGGACCTTCTCCTCGGGCAGGTCCAGCACCGGGGCCATCTGCTCGCGGTCCACGTGCAGCCACTGGGTGGCGATGTAGAGGTCGATGCCGCCGTCCTCGGCGGGCACGGCCAGGCCGGACTCCGGGCCGAGGAAGGCCTGGTCCTGCATGCCGACCTCGTAGTCGCCGCTGACGATGACGTCCGCCAGCGCCCGCACCTCGTCGGTCACGCCGAGGCCGGAGACCAGCCGCTGCTCGTGGCAGATGTTGCCGTACGCGTGCGACTTGTACTCGTGCGGCTCGTGCACGTAGCCGTGGGTCTCCGGGTCGAGGCACTGCTCCTCGGTGACGATCGGGGTGAGCACCTCGTACTCGACCTTGATCTTCTTCACCGCGCGCCGGGCCGTCTCCGGGTGGTCGGCGGCGACCAGCGCGATCGCCTCGCCGTGGTAGCGGATCCGGTCGATCGCCAGCGCCGGCTGGTCCTTGATCTCCAGGCCGTAGTACTTGGCGCCGGGGATGTCCTCGTGGGTCAGCACGGCGTACACGCCGGGCACCTTGAGTGCCTCGGAGACGTCCACGCTGAGGATGTTCGCCCGGGGGTGCGGCGAGCGCAGCGCCATGCCCCAGAGCATGTCCTCGTGCCACAGGTCGGAGGAGTAGGCGAACTCGCCCCGGACCTTCAGGTTGCCGTCCGGGCGCAGCGGGGAGCCGCCGATGCCGTCCTTGGAGGCCTGGTTGATGTTCTGCAGGTTCTTCTGGCCCTGGATGGTGCGGGTGGTCATGCCGACGCCCCCTTGCCCGAGCACTTGCGGGCGGAGGCGAGCCGCACCGCGTCCATGATCTTCTCGTAGCCGGTGCAGCGGCACAGGTTGCCCGACAGCGCCTCGCGGATGTCGTTGTCGCTCGGCTGGGCGTCCTGCTCCAGCAGGGCGTCGGTCTGCACCAGCAGCCCCGGGGTGCAGAAGCCGCACTGGACGGCCCCGGCGTCGACGAACGCCTGCTGGACCAGGCCCAGTTCGCCGTTCTCCTCGGCCAGGCCCTCGACCGTGCGCACCTCGCGGTCCTGCACCTGCCCGGCCGCCACCAGGCAGGAGCAGACCGGCACGCCGTCCAGGTAGACGGTGCACGAGCCGCACTCGCCCTGCTCGCAGGCGTTCTTCGAACCCGGCAGGCCGACGCGCTCGCGCAGCACGTAGAGCAGGCTCTCGCCCTCCCACACGTCGTCGGCCTCGACCGGCTTGCCGTTGGCGGTGAACGTGACCCTCATGCCGCGCTCCTGATCTGCTTGCGGTAGTCGTTCCAACACCAGGTGAGGGTGCGGCGGGCCATCACGGCGAGCGAGTGGCGCCGGTAGTCCGCGGTGCCCCGGACGTCGTCGATGGGGGAGGCGGCGGCCTTCACCAGTTCGCCGAAGCGCTGGACCACCTCGGTGCCCAGCAGGTCCCCGGACTCCCAGAGCCCGCGCTCGGCGAGCACGCCCCCGAGGTACTCCTCGGCCTCGACGGCGCGGCGCGGCGTGGGGGCAGCCGAACCGATCCCGGTGCCGACGGTCCCGTTCCCGGGGTGGAGGGCGAAGCCGAAGGCGCAGACCGCGATCACCATCGCGTTGCGGGTGCCGATCTTCGAGAACTGCTGGGGACCGTCCGCGACCGGGATGTGCACGGCCCGGATCAGCTCGTCGGCCGCCAGGCTGTTGCGCTTCACGCCGACGTAGAACTCGTCGATCGGGATCAGCCGGGTGCCGCGCACCGAGGCCGCCTCGACGAACACGTCCCGTCCGGCCGCCAGCAGCGCGGGGTGCGCGTCCCCGGCGGGGGAGGCGCCGCCGAGGTTGCCCCCGACGCCGCCGCGGTTGCGGATCTGCGGGGAGCCGACGGTGTGCGCCGCCAGCGCGAGCCCGGGCAGCGGGCCGGACAGCTCGGCGATGATCCGGGCGTACGGGACGGAGGCGCCGAGCCGGACGACGCTGCCGTCGTTCGTCCATTCGGTGAGCTCGGTGACGCGGTTCAGGTCGAGAATCGCGGATGGCCGGTGCACGTCGAAGTTCAGCTCGACCATGACGTCCGTGCCGCCCGCGATGGGCAGCGCGGTCGGGTACTCAGCCTTCGCCGCGAGAGCCTCGTCCCAGGTGGCGGGCCGAAGGAACTCCATGCGGGTTTCTCCTCAAGTCTTCGCCGACCGGGTGTCCGGCGGCGTGTCGCCCAGTGAACCCCTGTGACGCGGCCCACTGGCAGTCACCGATGGCATGAAGCCCCGGCTGTGAGCCCGCCCGGCATCCTGTACGTTCCTCTAAGCAGGAGAATCCCGCAGCCCAGGTGTTCGCCGAGTGCTACCTACGACCGTAATCCGGCCGTGACGGACGGGCTACGGGCCCGTGACCCGGCGGTCCGCTGGTACGTAACGCCGAGCACGGATGTTCGGGCACACTGTCACCCCCACCCCCTCGATCCGGCCCCCCGATCGCCGTTCCAGCCGCTGTTCCCGCCCCCTGTTCCAGCCCCCCGTAAGGAGTCCGCGGATGCGTGTCCGTGACCTGCTCGCCCCCGGCGCCCCGCGACTGCGCCTGCTCGCGGCGGAGGAGGAGCTGGACCGGCAGGTCAGCGGCGTGATGACCACGGACCTGCACGACCCCGGCCGCTACCTGCACGGCGGCGAGCTGGTGCTCACCGGGATGCTCTGGCGCAGCGGACCGGCCGACTCCGAGCGGTTCGTCCGGACCATCGCGGCCGGCGGCGCGGTCGCCCTGGCGGCCGGCGAGGCCGAGGTCGGCCCGGTGCCCGAGGACCTGGTCGAGGCCTGCCGCCGGCACCGGATGCCGCTGCTGGCCGTCCCCGACGACATCGCCTTCGGCACCGTCACCGAGTTCATCGGCCGTCAGGTCTCCGCCGACCGGGCCGCCGACCTCGCGGCGCTGGTCGACCGGCACCGGCTGCTGGTCTCGGCGGCCGGCGGCGGCGGACTGGACGCGGTGCTGGACCTGCTCGGCGGCGACCTCGACCTGGACTGCTGGGTGCTCACCCCGACCGGCGCGGTGATCGCCGGCCCGACCGACCGGCTCACCGCCGAGGACCGCGACCAGCTGGTCCGCGCCCACCTGGCCGCCCAGCGCCAGCGCCGCCGCCCCCCGCACCGGGCCCGACTGGCCGGCGGCGCCTACTCGCTGCTGCCCGCCGCGGCCTCCGCCGAGCACGAGGCCCCGCTCGCCGACTGGGTGCTCGCGGTGGCCGGCGACGTCACCGAGTGGACCACCAAGCGCCAGCAGCTCGCCGAGAACCTGGCCCGGCTGGTCGCCGCCGAGCGCCACCGCCGGGACGAGGGCCGCCGGCTGCGCCGCCGACTGGCCGACGAACTGCTCGCCCTGCTGCGCCGCGACGCCGACCCCGCGGAGATCGGCCGCGCCCTCTACGCCTCCTCGGCGATGGCCGCCCGCTACGAGAGCCCCGAGCCCAAGTCCCAGCCGCAGGACGCCTCCTGGCTGGTGCTCAGTGCCGAGGGCACCGGCCTGCCGGAGGGCATGGTGCGGGCCGTCCTGGAGGAGGCGCTCGGCGGCACCAGCGACCGCGCGCTGGTCGCCGGGGCGGGCCACGGCGCCGTGGTGGTGCTGCCCGCACTGGACGGCCCGGTGCCCGCCGACACCCTGCGCGAGCTGCTCGCCCCGCTGGAGGCCGGGCTCGGTTCGGAGGGCCGGATCACCCTCGGCGTCTCCGCCCCCGCCTCCGAGGCGGGCGGTCTGCGCGGCGCCCTGGAGGAGGCCCGGCACGCCCGCCGGATCGCCGCCGCCCGGGTCGGCCGGGTCTGCGTGGCCGGCCCCGAGGAGCTGGCCTCGCACGTGCTGCTGCTGGCCGCCGTCCCGGACGAGGTCCGCCGGGCCTTCCGCAGCCGGCTGCTGGACAAGGTGATCGCGTACGACATCGAGCACCAGGCGGACCTGGTCCGCACCCTGGAGGCCTTCCTGCGCTCGGACGGCTCCTGGACCCGCTGCGCCGGGCAGCTGCACGTCCACGTGAACACCCTGCGCTACCGGATCGGCCGGATCGAGGAGCTGACCGGCCGGGACCTCTCCCGGCTGGAGGACCGGGTGGACTTCTACCTGGCGCTGGAACTGGCCTGACCGTTTCCTGTCAGTTCCGGTCACTCCCGGTCCGATTCCTGGGAATCTCCTGAACGCGTCCGGTCGACGGTCGGTCGGCTTCCGGTCGGCGATGGTGAGAAGACGGTCGGAAACGGCTGAGGGCCCGCCGCGAACGTTCGCGGCGGGCCCTCGGTGTCGGCCGGGGGGCGTCAGGTCACTGCGCCGGGATGATCGAGGTCAGCCACTCGAAGGCGCTCGGGACCATCCGCTTCCACATGTCGGTGGTGTGCGGGCCGGTGCTCTCCTCGACCTGGACCTTGGTCGGCTCCTTGGCGGCGGCGGCGATCGCCTGGCCGTCCTCGTAGCCGTCCCCCTTGGCGCCGCTGACCAGCAGGGCGACCTTGGGCGGCTGCTGGGCGGCCTTGAGGATGTTGACCGGGTTGTTCTCCGCGCGCAGCTTCGGGTCCTTGCCGACCAGCGAGTCCGGCTCGGACCCCGGGTCGTTGTAGCCGGACATCGCGATGCCGGCCCGGTAGCGGTTGGGGTGGGCCAGCGAGAGCTTGGCCGCGCAGTGGGCGCCGGCCGAGTAGCCGGCGATCGCCCAGCGGTCCGAGGAGGGGTCGGCGCGGAAGTTGTCCAGCACCATCTGCGGGACGTCGCGGGTGATCCAGGCGTCGGCGTTGATCTTGCCGGGGATGTCGGTGCAGCCCGCGTCCTGGTGGTTGCCCAGCAGCAGGGTGCGCGGCGAGACCAGGATGAACGGCGCGACCTTGCCCTGCTGCATCAGCGGCTTGAGCTGCTCGGAGACCTTGAGGGTGCCGTACCAGGTGGAGGAGGAGCCCGGGTAGCCGGGGATCAGCTCGACGACCGGGAACTTCTTGTCCTTGAACGCCGGGTCGTTGTACTGCGGCGGCAGCCAGACCAGCACCTCGCCGTCGACGCCCGACACCTGGCCCTTGAGCTCGGTCTTCTGGACGTCGCCGGGCACCGCCGGGTCGTTCACCCCGCCGAACTTCTGCAGCACCTTCGGCGGCTGCTTGGCGGCGTCGCCCGAGCCGTCCTTGGCGTTGCCGGCCGGGTCCACCGGCGCCACCGAGGGCACCGCGCGGACGTGGTCACCGGTGCCGAGCAGGTCGTCCCAGTTGCCGTAGATCAGGTTCGCGTTGTTCACCATCACGAAGACCATCAGCACGGCCGTGACCTGGCAGAACATGATCATGACGATCCGGGACAGGGTGCGCACCGGCTGGGGGCCGCGCACCTTCCCCCAGAACAGCAGCGCCACTGTGATGGACACCGGCACCAGGATGACGGTGAGGATGAAGAATGGCGTACCTGTCAGTTCCATCAAGTTCTCGTATCCGGATCGCTCGCCGCCCGGGCCCCGCTCGCCCGAACGCACGTCAATGGCATCAGACGGCAGCAAACCGATGATCGGTTGCCGTCCGAATCTGTGCGGAACCTGAGAGGAACATCACGTTTCCGAGCTGTTCCCGCTTCGGGTCGGCGCCTAGTCTGTCACCCGGACGGCTGTGCTCCGGACCAGATGTTCAGCGAACTTCCAGGAAGGTCCCCCGGGGCACCTTACCTTCCGCGCCGATCGCGCTGCCGGGCGAGGCGGTGCGATCCCGCGCGGCCGGGCCAGAGAGACTAGGGGGATGAGCACAACCCGCTTTCGCCCGTCCCGCCGCTTCTGGCCCGTGTGCGCCGTCCTGGCCATCGCGGTCACCGCGGCCGGTTGCAGCAGTACCGGAGGCAGACGCGCCGAGGAGGCCCGCGCCAAGGCCGCGGCCACCGGCGGCAGCGCCGTCACCACCCCGCGCTGGAAGGTCGCCATGGTGACCCACGCCGGAGCCGGCGACGCCTTCTGGGACAGCGTGCGCAAGGGCGCCGAGCAGGCCGCCGCCAAGGACAACATCACCTTCCTGTACTCCAACGACGCGCAGACCCAGAACCAGGTCCAGCTCGTCCAGGCCGCCATCGACCAGAAGGTCGACGGCCTGCTGGTCACCCTCGCCAAGGGCGACGCGATGGCCGACGTCCTCGGCAAGGCCAAGGCGGCCGGCATCCCCGTGATCACGATCAACTCCGGTCAGGAGTACTCCGCCAAGTTCGGCGCGCTCACCCACATCGGTCAGGACGAGTCCACGGCCGGCCAGGCGGCCGGTGCCGAGCTGGCCTCGCGCGGGCGCAAGAACGTGCTCTGCGTGATCCACGAGCAGGGCAACGTCGGCCAGGAGGAGCGCTGCTCGGGCGCCCAGGCCAAGGCCGGCGCCGGCTTCCAGACGCTCTACGTGAACGGCGTCGACATGCCCGACGCCCGGGCGGCGATCTCCGCCAAGCTCCAGGCCGACACCTCCATCGACACCGTGCTCACCCTCTCCGGCCCGATGGCCGCCACCGGGCTGCAGGCCGTCCAGGACGCCCACCGCGCCGTCGAGCTGGACACCTTCGACCTGGGACCGCAGGTGGTGGCCGGGCTGAAGTCCGGCAGCGTCGGCTTCGCCGTCGACCAGCAGCCCTACCTCCAGGGCTACGAGGGCGTCGACCTGCTGTGGCTGTACAAGTCCAACCTGGACATGCTCGGCGGCGGCAAGCCCGTCGCGACCGGCCCGCAGATCCTCACCAAGGACAACGCCGACGCGCTCGCCGAGTACGTGGCGAGGGGGACCAGGTGAGCAGTCCGACCACCCCGGACCTGCTCGTCCAGGACCGTCCGGCCGCCCTGCGGCGCCTCCTCGCCCGCCCCGAGCTCGGCTCGCTGATCGCCGCCGTCGCGGTGTTCGCGGTGTTCGCCGCGGTCGCCGAACCCTTCCTGCGGGTCTCCTCGCTGGGCACCGTGCTCTACGCGGCGTCCACCATCGGGATCATGGCCGTCCCGGTCTCGCTGCTGATGATCGGCGGGGAGTTCGACCTGTCGGCCGGCGTGCTGGTCACCACCGCCGCGCTGACCTCCTCGATGGTCTCGTACCAGTTCACCGCGGTCACCTGGGTCGGCGTCCTGGTCTCGCTGGTCACCACGCTGGCCATCGGCGGCTTCAACGGCTGGATGCTGGGCCGCACCAGGCTGCCCAGCTTCATCGTCACCCTGGGCACCTTCCTGATGCTGACCGGCGCCAACCTGGGCCTCACCAAGGCGATCTCCGGGACGGTCTCCACCAAGTCGATCGCCGACATGCAGGGGTTCGAGACCTGCCGCCTGCTGTTCGCCTCCGAGGTGAACATCGGCGGACTGGCGATCAAGGCCACCGTCTGGTGGTGGCTCGGCCTGCTGGTGGTCGGCAGCTGGGTGCTGCTGCGCACCCGCTTCGGCAACTGGGTCTTCGCCGTCGGCGGCGACGCGGCCGCCGCCCGCGCGGTCGGCGTGCCGGTGGCCCGCACCAAGACGGTGCTCTACCTGGGCGTCGGCTTCGGCGCCTGGGTGCTCGGGCAGCACCTGCTGTTCTCCTTCGACACCGTGCAGTCCGGCGAGGGCGTCGGCAACGAGCTGATCTACATCGTCGCGGCGGTGATCGGCGGCTGCCTGATCACCGGCGGCTACGGCTCGGTGGCCGGCTCCGCGCTCGGCGCGCTGATCTTCGGCATGGCCAGCAAGGGGATCATCTACGCCCAGTGGAACCCGGACTGGTTCAAGTTCTTCCTCGGCGCGATGCTGCTGCTGGCCGCGCTGCTCAACGCCTACGTCAAGCGCCGGGCGGAACGGGGGCCGCGATGAACGACGAACTCCGCTCCGGCACGGAGCTGCTCTCCCTGGAGGGCGTCGGCAAGACCTACGGGACGGTCCGCGCGCTGCAGGACGTCTCGCTGACCCTGCGGGCCGGCGAGATCAGCTGCGTGCTCGGCGACAACGGGGCCGGCAAGTCCACCCTGATCAAGATCATCGCCGGTCTGCACCGGCACGACGAGGGCCGCTACACCGTCGGCGGCGAGGAGGTCCGGCTGGACTCCCCGCGCCAGGCCCTGGACCGCGGCATCGCCACCGTCTACCAGGACCTCGCCGTGGTCCCGCTGATGCCGGTCTGGCGCAACTTCTTCCTCGGCTCCGAGCGGGGCACCCGCCGCTGGGGCGGCCTGCGGCTGGACGCCGAGGGCATGCGCGCCACCACCCGCGAGGCGCTCGCGCGGATGGGCATCGACCTGCACGACGTCGACCGGCCGATCGGCACCCTCTCCGGCGGGCAGCGCCAGTGCGTGGCGATCGCCCGGGCCGTCCACTTCGGCGCCAAGGTGCTGATCCTGGACGAGCCGACCGCGGCGCTCGGCGTCAAGCAGTCGGGCGTGGTGCTCAAGTACGTCACCGCGGCCCGCGACGCCGGGCTCGGGGTGGTCCTGATCACCCACAACCCGCACCACGCCCACCTGGTCGGCGACCACTTCACCCTGCTGAAGCGGGGGCGGATGGCCGGCAGCCACCCGCGCGCCGAGATCAGCCTCGAACAGCTCACCACCGAGATGGCCGGCGGTTCCGACCTCGCCGAACTCTCGCACGAGCTGGCCCGTCCGAACCCCACCCCCTCCCGTGAGGAGCGTCCGCAGCCGTGACCAGCCCCCATGGCAGCACTCGGCCGGCCGTCCTGCCCACCCTGCTCGGCCTCGGCCCGCGCGCCGAGCGCCGCCGGCGCGCCCTGCCGGCGGGGATACTGCGGCTGCCCACCATCGGTGTCGACATCGGCGGCACCAAGGTGGTCGCCGGGGTCGTCGACGGCGAGGGCAAGGTGCTGGAGAAGCTGCGCACCGACACCCCGCACAAGAGCAAGAGCGCCAAGGTCGTCGAGGACGTGATCGTCGAGCTGGTGCTCCAGCTCGCCGACCGGCACGACGTCCACGCGGTCGGCATCGGCGCGGCCGGCTGGGTCGACGCGGACCGGTCCCGGGTGCTCTTCGCCCCGCACCTCAACTGGCGCAACGAGCCGCTCCAGCAGGCGCTCAGCGAGCGGCTGCGCTTCCCGGTGATCGTGGAGAACGACGCCAACGCGGCCGCCTGGGCGGAGTGGCGCTTCGGCGCCGGGCGCGGCGAGGACCACATGGTGATGCTCACCCTGGGCACCGGCATCGGCGGCGCGGTGGTCCGGGACGGCTACGTCGACCGCGGCAAGTACGGCCTGGCGGGCGAGTTCGGGCACATGCAGGTGGTGCCCGGCGGGCACCGCTGCCCGTGCGGCAACCGCGGCTGCTGGGAGCAGTACTCCTCCGGCAACGCGCTGGTGCGCGACGCCCGGGAACTGGTCGCGGAGGAGTCCCCGGTGGTGCAGCCGCTGCTCGCCCGGGCCGGCGGCACCGTCGAGGGCATCACCGGGCCGCTGGTCACCGAGGCCGCCCGGGACGGCGACCCGACCGCGACCGAGCTGCTCTACGAGGTCGGCACCTGGCTCGGGGTCGGCATCGCCAACCTGGCGGCCGGTCTCGACCCGGGGCGCTTCGTCATCGGCGGCGGCGTCTCGGAGGCCGGCGACCTGCTGCTCGGCCCGGCCCGGGACACCTTCCGCCGGACCCTGACCGGCCGTGGCTTCCGGCCGGAGGCGAACATCGTCCACGCGGCCCTCGGCAACGAGGCCGGGCTGGTCGGCGCCGCGGACCTGGCGCGGCAGGTGGCCCGGCGGTTCCGCACCATCAAGCGGCGGCGGGTGGAGCGCAGCGCCTCGTAGCGGGACTCCGGCGGCGGCTGACAGCTGACAACTTTCAGCGAACAGAGAACGTTATCTGTTCGCTGAAAGTTGTCAGCTGTTTTCTGTTCCCTGTCTTCCGCTCCCCGCCCTCCGTCCGCCGACCTGTCGCCACGTCAACTACCCGTTGGTAGCGGCCAGGTGTGGTTGTCGGATCATCCCTCCTGTGGAACAACTGATGAGTTGACGTCACCTCAGGAGGACTCGGATGAGGGCTCTGACCCGGCTCACCCCATCACTGCTGCTCGCCACCGCGCTGGTCTGGGCCACCACCGGCCCCGCCGCAGCCGTGGCACCGCCCCCGAAGGCGCCGGAGGCGGTGGGCTGGGGCGGTGCGGTGGCGTCCGTGGACGCCGACGCCACCGCCGCCGGGATCGAGGTGCTGCGCAAGGGCGGCAACGCGGTGGACGCGGCCGTGGCCGCCGCCGCGGCGCTCGGGGTGACCGAGCCGTACTCGTCCGGCCTCGGCGGCGGCGGGTACTTCGTCTACTACGACCACGCCACCGGCCGGGTGCACACCATCGACGGCCGCGAGACCGCCGGCCGCACGGCCGACAGCGGGCTGTTCCTGGAGGGCGGCAAGCCGCTGGCCTTCGCCGACGCCGTCACCAGCGGTCTGTCCGTCGGCGTCCCCGGGACCCCCGCCACCTGGGACTCCGCACTGCGCCAGTGGGGCACCCGCTCGCTCGCCCAGAACCTCGAGCCCGCCGAGCGGATCGCCCAGGACGGCTTCGTCGTCGACGACACCTTCCGCGGCCAGACCTCCGACAACTACGCCCGGTTCAAGGACTTCCCGGCCACCGCGAAGCTCTTCCTGCCGAACGGCAAGCTCCCCGAGGTCGGCTCCCTCCTGCGCAACCCGGACCTCGCGGCGACCTACAAGCTGCTCGCCAAGGACGGCGTGAAGGCCTTCTACCAGGGCGAGTTGGCCCAGGACATCGCCACCACCGTGCAGCACCCGCCGGTCGACCCGGCCTCCGGCCGCAACGCCCGCCCCGGGAAGGTCGACGCCGCCGACCTGGCGGCCTACCAGGTCCGCCGCCAGGCGCCCACCCACGTCGCCTACCGCGACTACGACGTCTACTCGATGGCCCCGTCCAGCTCCGGCGGCACCACCGTCGGCGAGGCGCTGCACATCCTGGAGGACGGCGACCTCTCGACGGACAGCAGCACCCAGTACTACCACCACTTCCTGGAGGCCTCCCGGATCGCCTTCGCCGACCGCAACCGCTGGGTCGGCGACCCGGCCTTCGAGGACGTCCCCACCAAGCAGTTGCTCTCCGAGCGCTACGCCGCCTCCCGGGCCTGCCTGATCAGCCCCGACCACGCCCTCACCAGCCCGCTCGCCCCCGGCGACCCGCGCCACCCGGCCGACTGCGCCGACACCGGCCAGGCCGTCCCCGAGCCGTACGAGGGCCCCAACACCACCCACCTGACGGTGGCGGACCGCTGGGGCAACATCGTCTCGTACACCCTCACCATCGAGCAGACCGGCGGCAGCGGCATCACCGTCCCCGGCCGGGGCTTCCTGCTCAACAACGAGCTGACCGACTTCGACTTCGCCCCGCTCGCCGCCGGCGTCCCCGACCCCAACCTGCCCGGCCCGGGCAAGCGGCCGCGCTCCTCGATGTCCCCGACCATCGTGCTGCGCGACGGCGAGCCGCTGCTGGCCACCGGCAGCCCCGGCGGTGCGACCATCATCACCACCACCCTCCAGGTCCTGCTCGGCCGCCTCGACCGGGGGCTGAGCCTGGAGCAGGCCATCGCCGCGCCGCGGGTCAGCCAGCGCAACACCGCCGTCTCCCAGGCCGAGCCCGGCTTCCTGGCACTGCCGGAGCGGACCGCGCTGGAGGCGCTCGGGCACCGGTTCGCCGACGGCGGTGAGATCGGCGCCGCCACCGGTGTGGAACGGCTCCCGGACGGCCGCTGGATCGCCGCCGCCGAACCGGTGCGCCGCGGCGGCGGCTCGGCCGCGGTGGTCCGGCCCGCAGGCTGACGCCCCGCGCCCGGTGCGTTCCGGTCCCGGGCGCTGATCGGCCCCGGGCCCTGATCGGGCCGGGTTGTCGGTGCCGGGCGGTATGTTCGGGGTGGGTCTCCCCGTGGGGCCCACCCCCGTCCGTACCGACCGAACCACCGGGAAGGCCGCCCGCCGTGACCGTCCGCATCGCCACCTGGAACATCAACTCCGTCACCGCGCGGCTGCCCAAGCTCCTGGAGTGGCTGGAGAGCGCCGAGCCCGACGTGCTCTGCCTCCAGGAGCTCAAGTGCGCGGCGGACGCCTTCCCGTACGAGGCGGTCCGCGAGCTCGGCTACGAGACGGCCGCGCACGGCACCGGCCGGTGGAACGGCGTCGCCGTCGTCTCCCGGATCGGCCTGGACGACGTGGTGCGCGACCTGCCCGGCCAGCCCGGCTACCTCGCCGACGGCGCCCTGCTGCCCGACGTGGAGCCGCGCGCCGTCGCCGCGACCTGCGGCCCGGTGCGGGTCTGGTCGGTCTACGTGCCCAACGGCCGCGAGGTCGACCACGCGCACTACCACTACAAGCTGGAGTGGCTGGAGGCGCTGCGCAAGGCCTCCGCCGAGGACGCGGCCGGCCCGCGCCCGTTCGCCGTCCTCGGGGACTTCAACATCGCCCCCACCGACGAGGACGTCTACGACGTCGCCGCCTTCGAGGGCCTCACCCACGTCACCCCGGCCGAGCGCGCCGCGCTCACCGCCCTCGACGAGATCGGCCTGCACGACGTGGTGCCGCGCCCGCTGAAGTACGACCGCCCCTACACCTACTGGGACTACCGCCAGCTGGCCTTCCCGAAGAACCGGGGCATGCGGATCGACCTCACCTACGCCAACAAGCCCTTCGCCGACGCCGTCACCGACAGCTACGTGGACCGCGAGGCCCGCAAGGGCAAGGGCACCTCGGACCACGCCCCGGTCGTGGTCGATCTGGACCTCTGAGGCCCCGGAGCCCGGTGCGGCCGCCGCAGGGGGATCGCACCGGGCCGGTCACCCCGGGTGGCCGGCCGTCGCTCCAACGGTCCTGAGCGGTGGCCGGGCGTCGAGGACGTGCCTACCGTCGGTGAATGACCGGGTGCAGTGGAACACCACGTGGACATGGGAGTCCCCGGCTGCGCCCGAGAATCCCGGAGGTTCCGGCATGCGCCCCACGCGTACGGCCGCCGCCGCCCTGATCGGCGCGACGGTGCTGACCGGTCTGACGGCCCCCCTCGCTCTCGCCAGGGACGGTGCGGCCTCGGTCAGCCCGACCCAGGCCGCACCGGGCCAGACCGTGACGGTCACGGTCTCCTGCGAGAAGTCGGACAAGCCCGACGCCAAGACCATCACCGCCCACTCCGCCGCCTTCGAGGGCGGCCCGGCGACCCTCACCCTGGGGGCCGACGGCAAGCACAGCGGCTCGGCCCGACTGGCCTCCCAGCACACCGGGGACAGCAAGGTCGACGGCACCTGCCCCGACGGCGGCGCCTTCTCCACCACCGTCAAGGTCAGCACGGTGACCGCGACCGGCCCCGAGAAGGGCCTCGGCGACTGGGGCAAGGCGGCGGGGGAGTGGGCCGGCTCGCTCGGCCAGTCCGGCGCCGGCAGCCAGCAGGTCGCCCCGCACGGCGCGGTGAAGACCGGTCTCGGCGGCTCGGTGGCGGCTGACCCGGCCGAACTGGCCGGAGGGCTGGCCCTGGTGGCCGGCGGTGTCGGCGGCTTCTGGCTGCTCCGGAGGCGCAGCGCCTGACGGCCCCGCCGCCCTGCGGCGGTACCGCGCCGTCGGACCCCGACCGGGCCGACGGCGCGGCCGTGCGTCAGCGGGCCGTCCGCTCCCGGGCCTCCCGGCGCTCCTCGTGCTGCAGGATGCCGCTGGCCAGCAGGTACTGGGCCAGCACGTACGTCGCCATGATCCAGAACTGATGCCCCGGCAGCTCGCGCCACTTCGCCAGCTGGGTCGCGATCAGCGTGTCGGAGAGCAGGAACAGCGCCCCGCCCAGGCCGGTGCGCCAGCCGAGCCCGGCCGAGGCCACCGCCGTCGAGGTGAGCAGCAGGCTGTAGCCGGCCACCGGCACCTTCAGCTCCCCGAGGTCCGGCCAGAGCTCGCCCACCAGCCCCACCCAGGCCGTCGCGTACGCGGCCGCGACCACCAGTGCCCGCCGGCGGTCGGTGAACGCCCCGCGCTGGACGAACATCGTGACGTAGCAGACGTGCGCGGCCGCGAACGAGCCCATCCCGGCCAGGAACGCGGTGTCGTCCTTCAGTTGGAGCAGGACGTCCCCGCCGGCGCTCGCCAGCAGCGCCGGGGCGAGCAGCTTCGGCGCCTCCCGTTCGGCGCGGGCCGCGGCGGCCACGCTGTGCGCGGCCAGCAGCGGCATCAGGGCCGGTTTGGTGGCGTTCTGCAGGACGGACGCCCCGGACAGGATCGAGCCCAGGTGCGCCGCCGAGGTGGCCGCGAAGCCGCCGAGCAGGCCGGTGGCCGAACGCAGGCGCCCGCCGAGGCCGGTGGTGCGGGTGGTCGTACGGATACTCATGCGGCGTGTGCCTCCGAGGTCGCTCGGGGTGGGGAGAGCACCGACCCTAAGGGAGCCGGCCGGGCGGGGGAAGACCGGGTTACCGGTGCGTAACCCGGGCGGGGTCGGCGGGATGACGGCGCGGTCGGTGGGGCGGTGGGGGAGTGTCGGTGGAGCGGCGGGGGACCGGAGCGCCCGCGGCCGCTTCGAGGGCTTGTGCGGAGACTTCCTCAGGAGGCCGGTTGCTGCCACCGGGTGACCCGCCCACCGTCTAGTCTGGACCCCGACATGGAGCAGCAGGAGTACGCGGTCGGCGCCACCCGGGTGGCCGCCGGCAGGCCGGACGGACGCACGGGCGGGGCAGGACGGGGAACCGCCGACGCCGTCCTCGCCGTACGCGGATCCGGTTCCGTGGCCGCCGGCGGTGAAGCCGCCGACGGCAAGCGGCCACCCGCCGAGGGGCTCTCGCCCGACCCGGGACTGCTGCGGCTCGCCCACTGGTTCGCCGCCGCCGCCCCCGGCACCGCCGACGACCTGTGCACCGCCTCCTTCGGCCTCTACCCCGCCCGGCACCTCGGCGCCGCCGCGGCGCCCGCCGACCCCGCCGTCAGCTGGTGGCACGGCCCGACGGCCCACGCCGCCGCGCCGCGCACCCGTGAGGCCCGTGCCGAGGGCGCCCTGCGCCGCGCCCGGCGCGACGCGGCCGCGCTGCCCGTCGTCCGGTCAGGCGCCAAGCCCGGCCGACCCGGCAGGCACCGCCGGCCGGAGCGCGGCCGCGCGCTCCCGGAGCCGCCCCGGGACGTGCAGGACCGTTCCGCCGAGGAACTCCCGGACGCCGAGCGCCGGATCGCCGCCCGACTGCTGCTCGCCCACCCGCTGGTCACCGCCTCCGGCCCGCACGCCGACGGCTTCCCGCTGATCCGCCGTCACCGCGACTGGCTCACCGAACGCTTCGACACCCTGCTCGGCTACCGCCTGGTGGTCGGCCCCTGGCACGCCCGGCTCTGCAAGGCCGGTCTCGGCCCCGGCGCCGCCCGGCGCCTCGAACACCCCGTCACCGGGGCCCCGTTCACCCCGGCCGGCTACGCCCAGCTCTCCCTCGCCCTGGCGCTGCTGGTCGACGCCCCCGAGCAACTCCCGTACGGGCGGCTGCTCGACGCGATGCGGGCCGCGGCACCCGACCTCGTGGGGCTGGACGTCGCCGCGCCCGACGGCCCCGCCGGGTCGGACCCCGCCGTGCCCGACGGCCCCGCCGCGCCCGACCCGGCCGACCGCGCGGGGTCACCGGCACTCGCGATGGCGCTCGCCGCGCTGGCCGAGTGGCAGGTGCTCGGCGACCTGCCGACCGACCCGGCCGACGCCGCCTTCGTCCTGACCGTCGACCGCGAACTCGCCCGCGCCGTCCCGGTCGGCCCGCCCGCGCTCGCCGACGACGCCACCGACCTGATCCGCCGCGCCGCCGAGGCCGAACCCGCCACCGCCGTCCGGCGCCTCCTGGCCGAGACCCCCGCCGTGCTCGTCGCCGACCTCCCCGAGGACCGACGCGCCTGGCTGGCCGAGCACCGGCTCAGCGGCCCGGCCGCGCTCGCGGAGTTCCTCGGGCTGGAGGCCGAACTGCGCGCCGAGGGCGTCGCGCTGCTCGACCCGGCGGCCGAGCTCACCGACCTCGCCCTCCCCGGCACCGGCACCCTCGCCCAGGCCGCGCTGCTGCTGGTCGAGCAACTGGTCGAGGAGGTCCGCCCGTTGCCCGGTGAGCCGACCGAGGGCGACGTCCCAATCTCCGACGCGCTGATAGACGGCCTCCTCGGTGACATCGCCGACGACCACGGCCTCCCCACCCGCTACCTCGCCGACCGCACCGCACTGCGCCGTGACGCCCTCGACCTGCTGCACGGCCTCGGCCTGATCGCCCGCACCCCGCGCACCACCTGGCTGCTCCGCCCCCCGGCCGCCCGCTACGCCCCGGCCCCGGACCTCCGGCCCACCCCGGGCACCGGCCGCCACTCCCGCCCGAGCGTCCCGCCCCAGGCCCGCGAGGGCCTACGGGCGTAGTCGGTCGCCGGAGCGCGCCCCGCTTCGGGGCCCGCCGCCCGTCGTCGGACGGTCGGGCGGTCTCGGGGGTGAAGCCCGGGCGGGCGGCGCGCCGGGCGGTGACGCGCCGGTCGACCTCCCCGGCGCCGTGGGCCTCCTCCGCGGGCCGGCCCCGGAAAGACGGAAGCACCGCGTCCGGAGGCGGACGGCGGTGCTGGACGGCGGTGCTGGGCGGGGCCGGTGGAGCGCGGGTCGGGCGGTTACTTGCTCGCGGTGGCGGCGAGCGGGCTGGGCTGGACGGTCTCCACGGTGGCGCCGACACCGAGGGTGCCCAGGGCGATGGAGGCGAGGACTGCGGTGCAGGCGAGCAGACGGCGGTGGCGCTGGGGGAGCGGGAAGCGCGGTTCCTGGGAGGGCGCCTGAGGGCTGGCGTTCATGACAGGGAGGCTCCCAGGGCGGTGTGAACGGTCGGTACGCGCGGGTGAAGTCCGGACGGGGATCCGGCGTCGGTTGGCCGCATACGCCCCACCGCGTCGGCGGGTGGGGCGTATGCGCTGGTCAACGACCGGATCGGGGTGGGGTCCGGGGCCGGTCCGGGGCCCGGTTCAGCGGCGTCGGCCGCGTTCGGCGAGGGCCTCGCCGACGGCGACCCGGACGGCGTCGCGCAGGCCGTGGGCGGGGTGGAAGCGGGAGGGGCCGGCCGCCGGGTCCTCCCGGAGTTCCTTGACCAGGGAGACGCAGAGCAGCAGCATCACCACGACGAAGGGCAGGGCGACCAGGATGGTGGCGTTCTGCAGCGCGGTGAGTCCGCCGGCCAGCAGCAGGGCGGCCGCGACCCCGCCCATCAGCACGCCCCAGACGACGACGAGCCAGGTGCGCGGGTGGAGGGAGCCGCGGCTGGAGAGCGAGCCGAGGACGAGCGAGGCGGAGTCGGCGCTGGTGATGAAGAACGTCATCACCAGCAGGACCGCGACCACGCTGGTGACCGAGCCGAGCGGCAGCGAGCGCAGCATCTCGAACAGCGAGGCCTCGGCGCCGCGCGGGATGGTCGCGACGAGGTCGGCCGCGCCGGTGGTGACCAGCCGGATCGCGGTGCCGCCCATCACGCAGAACCAGATGACGGTGGCGCCGCTCGGGACGAGGAGGACGCCGAGCAGGAACTGCCGGATGGTGCGGCCGCGCGAGATGCGGGCGATGAAGGTGCCGACGAAGGGCGCCCAGGAGAGCCACCAGGCCCAGTAGAAGATCGTCCAGGAGCCGAGCCAGCTCTCGTCGGTGAAGGCGCCGGTCTGGGTGGACATGGCGAGCAGGTCGGAGAGGTAGCCGCCGACGGTGGCCGGGACGGCGTCCAGGGTGAAGACCGTCGGTCCGAACACGAAGACGAACAGCATGATCAGCGAGGCGAGGACGACGTTGGCGGTGGAGAGCCACTTGACGCCCTTGTGGACGCCGGAGAAGGCGGAGAGCACGAAGGCGGCGGTGAGCGAGCCGATGATGACCAGCTGGGCGTTCTGGGTGTTGCGGACGGAGGTGATGTAGCCGAGCCCGTCGGCGACCTGGAGGGCGCCGAGGCCCAGGCTGGTCGCGGAGCCGAACACGGTGGCGAAGACGGCCAGCAGGTCGATGGCCCTGCCCTGCCAGCCGTCGGCGCCCCGCTGGCCGATCAGCGGGACGAAGGCGGCGGAGATCCGGTTGCCCCGGCCCTTGCGGAAGGTGGTGTAGGCGAGGGCGAGGCCGCCGACGGCGTAGATCGCCCAGGGGTGCAGGGTCCAGTGGAAGAGCGAGAACTCCAGGGCCTGCTGCGCCGCGGCGGCGCTCTGCGGTTCGAGGCCGGAGCCGGGCTGGGGGGTGGCGAAGAGCTGGAGGGGTTCGCCGACGCCGTAGAACATCAGGCCGATGCCCATGCCGGCGCTGAACATCATCGCGACCCAGGCCAGGGTGGAGAACTCGGGTTCGTCGTCGTCGCGGCCGAGCCGGATGCGGCCGAAGCGGCTGAAGGCGAGCAGCACGGTGAGGGCGAGGAAGACGTCGGCGGCGACCACGAACAGCCAGCCGAAGTTGTGCAGGACCCAGCCGAGGGCGGTGCTGGAGGTCCGGCCGAGGGAGTCCTCGGCGAAGACGCCCCAGGCGACCACCGCCAGCACCAGGACGGCGCTGATGCCGAACACCGCCCGGTCGGTGGGCAGGGTGGCGGCGGGTTCGCCGGGCTCGTCGGGCCCCTTCTCCCGGGGGGAGGGCTGCGGCGGCTGGCTGCTCATCGGGCGGACCTCTCGACATGCACGGAATGCGGCGATTCAAGATGCATGTCGCACTATGTCCAGAGGACGGTGCCGGTGGCGGGAGGGCGCGCCGGGGAGGCGGCCTGACGGGACTTAAGTCCCCGGCGCGGGAGCGCCCCCGTCAGGCCGCCTGCTCCACGCCGGGGGCGTGCGCGGCCGCCAGGTAGTGGGAGAGCGCCCGGCGGCTGCGGACGAGGTCGTCGATCCGGGCGTCCAGGTCGGCGAGTTCGCCGCGCAGGATGGCGACCAGCTCCGGACAGGCCGTCAGGGTGGGGGCCGGGCCGCTCGCGCAGGGCAGCAGCCGGACGATGATCCGGGTGGGCAGGCCGGCCGCGAGCAGGCTGCGGATCTGCCACACCCGTACGGTGTCCTGCTCGTCGTACTCCCGGTAGCCGGCCGCGGTGCGGGCGGGCCGGAGCAGGCCCTGCTCCTCGTAGTAGCGGAGCAGGCGGGCGGACACCCCGGTGAGCCGGGCGAGTTCTCCGATGCGCATGACCGGGGAACACGGGCCGGCGGCGGGGTGTTCCCGCCGGGAGCCGCCCGCAGGGCTTCCGGTCGGTCTCGGACCGTGTGAACTCCCCTGCTGCTAGGCCTAGTTGGGCGCGTCTCGGGCACCGGCGGGCCGTCGGAGGGGAGTTCGACGGGCGGGCCGGTGGGCCGCTCGGTGGGAGGCCCGGCCGGAAGCCCGCCCGTCGGCCCCGGTCACTGAAAGCGCCGGACCCCCTACGCTGGGAGAAGGAGCGCCACCCGGACAACGCCGTCCGGGTGCCGCTGCGCTCCGCCGCCGGGGCGCCCGTCGTGCCCGCGTCGGCCGCGCCGGTGGTCGCCCCGGACCGGGCGGCCGCCGAGGAGGTGCCCAGGCCCGTGCCCGGAAGCGACGACCTGCCCGGAATCGTCAAGCCCCTGCCCGCCGAGTGGTTCGTGCGGCACGACACCAACGCCGAGATGCGCTGGGACGCGCTGCGCGACGCCGACGGCAAGCCCGCCGTCGGCCGCCATGTGCCGGTGGAACGGTTCTTCGTCCGCAATCACACCAGCACCCCGCTGATCGACCCGGTCGGCTGGCGGCTGAAGCTGTTCGGCAGCGCCCTGCACGGCGCCCCGACGCCGGAGCGGGCGGTCCGCTTCGCCCTGGACGACCTGCGGGAGCTGCCCGCCACCCGGATCGACGCGCTGATCGAGTGCGCCGGCAACGGCCGCAGCTACTTCGACCGCCAGCAGGGCGAGCGCGCCCCCGGGACGCCGTGGGCGCTCGGCAGCATCGGCTCGGCGAACTGGCGGGGCGTCCGGTTGGCCGAGGTGCTGCGGGCGGCCGGGCTGACCGACCGCGCGGTGGACGTGCTGCCCACCGGGCTGGACCCGGACTACGTGCTCGACGGCACCAACTACGGCCCGGTGCGCCGCCCGCTGCCGATCGCCAAGGCGCTGGACGACGCGCTGCTCGCGTACGAGATGAACGGTGCGCCGCTGACCCCCGACCACGGCGCGCCGGTGCGGTTGGTGGTGCCTGGCTGGGTCGGCATCGCCTCGATCAAGTGGGTCGGCAGCATCGAGGTGGCCGACCACCCGCTGCGGTCGCCCTGGAACACCGAGTTCTACCGGATGTTCGGCCCCGCCCACCCGCCCGGAGGCGGGCCGGCGCTCACCGCCCAGGTGGTCAAGTCGGCCTTCGAACTGGCCGAGGGGGCCCGGCTGACGGCCGGCCGGGAGCACCGGCTGCACGGGCGGTCCTGGTCCGGCACGGCCCCGGTCCGGCTGGTCGAGGTCAGCACCGACGGCGGCCGCGGCTGGCGGCGCGCCGAACTGGCCGAGGAGCCGTGCGCGGCCGGCTGGACCCGCTGGAGCATCGACTGGCGCCCCGAGCGGCCCGGACGCCACGAGCTGCGCGCCCGGGCGACCGACCACGGGGGCGCCGGCCAGCCCGAGCGCGCGGTGTTCAACCGCGAGGGCTACCTGTTCGGCGCGGTGGTGGCGCACCCGGTGACGGTGGTCTGAGCCCCGGGCGCCCGGGGCTCAGCCGGTGGACTGGACCTCGTACGGGGCCGGGTAGTGGGTCTCGTACGGGGTCAGCACCAGCCGCACCACGTCCTCCAGCCGCCGCCGGGCGTCCCCGAGGGTCGTGCGGCCGGTCACCCAGGCGGTCAGCTCGCCCTGCCAGGCGTGCGCGACGATGTGCCGCACCAGGTCGCTGGCCGCCGCCGGCACCTCGGCCGTCACGGCCTGGAGCGCGGCGCTGTCGGCCCGGGCCATGCCCTGGAGGGCCTCGCTGGCGAAGGGGTCGGTGGAGGCGGCGACGGCGACCCGCAGCCGGGCCAGTTCCGGCTGGCGCTGGTAGGCCCGCATCCCGCCCCGGACGAACCTGACCGCCCGGTCGGTGGCCCCCAGCCCGGCGCGCGGCCCCCGTAGTTCCGCCACCAGGTCGGCCAGCAGCAGACGATGCCAGTCGGCGATCGCGGCTGCCAGCAGGTGGTCCTTGGAGGAGAAGTAGCGGTACGCCGTCCCCAGGGCGACTCCGGACCGCTCGCAGACCTGCTTCATCTGCAGCCGCTCGACGCCGATCTCGTTCACCAGGGCGAGCGCGGCCGCGATCAGGCTTTCGCGGCGTTCGAGCTGACGCGGAGACATCGCCTCCACCGGCCGTGGTGACAGGTCAACCTTGGTCACCCGCACCATGATACGGGCCGGGGCCGCTCAGGAGTATGACGCCGACCGGCCCCCTTCCGTTCGCCCGGCGGCCACCGGGCTCCCGTCGGGGCGCACCGGCTCGTCCGGGGGCGCTCGTCCGGTGCGCGCGACGGCGGCTGCGGCGCCCGTCGCCGTGCGGGGGCGCGGGGGTGCGGGAGGGGGCCTACGGCAGTCGGCGGATCAGCGCCTCCTGGACGGCCGAGGCCACCAGCCGCCCGTCCCGGTCGTAGAACTCGCCGAGCGCCAGGCCGCGGCCGTCCGAGGCGGACGGGCTGCGCTGGGCGAACAGCAGCCACTCGTCGGTCCGGAACGGGCGGTGGAACCACATCGCGTGGTCCAGCGAGGTCATCAGCAGCCGGGGCGGCTCGGTGCGCTGGAAGAAGTTCGGCTGTTCGTGCAGCCCGGCGGTGGAGGCCAGGGTGAGGTCGGAGAGGTAGGCGAGCGCGCAGGCGTGCAGCAGCGGGCCGGTCTCCGGCAGCGGGGTGGCGATCCGCACCCAGACGAACTGCTGGGGCATCCCGGGCACGGCCGGGGGCACGCCCGGGGCGTCCGACGGCACGAAGCGCAGGTCGAGGTCGCGGAAGCCGTCGGTGTTCCGGATCGCGGTGCGCAGCTCCTCGTCCCAGTGCGCGAAGGCGTCGGGCAGGGTCTCCGGGGCGGGCAGCGGGGGCAGCTCGCGGTGGCGGTCGCCGGCGGCCCGTTCCGGGAGCTTGAAGGAGGCGGTGAGGTCGAAGATCTCGTTCCCGTCCTGCACCGCCCGGACCCGGCGGGTGGTGTAGGTGAAGCCCTCGCGCAGCCGGTCCACCCGGTACTCGATCGGGCGGGTCGGGTCGCCGGGCAGCAGGAAGTAGCCGTGCAGCGAGTGCACCGCACGCCGGTCGGGGCAGGTGCGTCCGGCGGCGGCGAGGGCCTGGGCGGCGACGTGGCCGCCGAAGGCGCGCATCGGGGCGCCGGCGTGGCAGTACCCCCGGAACGTGTTCTCGTCCAGCTGCTCGATCTCCAGCAGGGCGGCGAACGGGGCGGCCGGGGCGGGCACCTGCTCGGCCGGGCTCTGCTGTTCTGTCAGGTCGGTCACCGGCCCATAGTGGCAGAAGCCAACCGTGCGGTGGTGTGACCTGGGTAACGCCCCAGGTCTGATAGAACCTGTTCCATTTCGTGGTCGTGCTGACGGATTGTCGGACCCGTCACCTAGCGTGTCGCCCATGACGCAATCCGCACACGCGTACGCCTATCTGCGTCCGTCGGCCGTCCTGGACGGCGCCGCCGGTCGGAGCCTCGACCTGGCCACCTCCGGCGGCGCCACCCCGCTCGGGGCGCAGGCCCACCCGCGCTTCTTCACGGGCTTCCTGGCCGACCCGGCACCGGCCGCCGCGGCCCTGCTCGCGGTCGCGGACGTCGCCGCCGCCCGCTACCACCAGCCCCGGTCGCGCGCCTCGCTCGACCCGGTGGTCACCGCCGACGGCGACCGGCTGCGCTTCGAGTCCTTCTCCGGCTGCTGCGGCGTCTACGCCCGGCTCGACGTGCTCCGGGCCGGGCTGGACGGCGACGACCTCGGCCACGGCACCACCAACGTGGACGTCAACGACCCGCTGCGGGAGGCGCTGACCAGGATCGGCCCGGCGGACCCGCTGCACCTCGCGGTCGGGCCGGACGCCCTGGAGGTCACCACCTTCGACGGCCCGCTGGTCGAGAAGAAGGTGCCGCTGCCGGAGCGCTGGCTGCGCGGCTTCGCCGAGACCCAGGTGGTCGCCGCCGGTTTCGACCTGCGCGCCGAACTGCCCGCCGCCGAGGCGGTGCGCTTCCTGCGCTCGCTGCCGCGCGGCGGCCGGGGCGGCGTGGGCTGGGTCGTCCCCGCCGGGCGCACGCTGCGCCCCACCACCCGCCCGGTGCCCGGCGCGGTCTGCCTGCCCGGGCCCGAACGGCTGGCCGCGCTCCACCGGGTGCTGCGGCACGCCCGCGCCCTGCGGGTCTACGGGCCGGTGGCCGGCGCGGCCCCGACGGCCGCCGCCTGGGAGGTCGTGCTGCCCGGGATGCGGCTGACGCTGACCCTCTCGCCGGACGCCTCGCGCGGCTTCTCCGGTGAGGGCGGCGTGCTCGACGCGCTCGCCACCGGGGCGGCCGAGCGGGACGCCGAACTGGTCGCGGTGCTGCTCGCCTGGGAGTCGAAGATCGACGTCGCCGAGCTGGCCGAGCAGTCCGGGCTGAGCGTCGAACGGGTCCGCGCCGCGCTCACCCGGCTCGGCACCGCCGGGCAGATCGGCTACGACACCGCCGAGGCCGCCTTCTTCCACCGCCGGCTCCCGTACGACGCCGGGCGTGCCGAGGCGGCCAACCCCCGGCTGCGGGCCGCCCGGGAGCTGGTCGCGGCCGGCGCCGTCCGGCTGGAGGCGGGCGGGGCGACGGCCGTCGTCACGGTGGACGACCACGTCCAGCGGGTGCGGGCGGACGGGGCGGGGCGGCTGAGCTGCACCTGCCTCTGGTGGGCCAAGTACCGGGGTGGCCGCGGGCCGTGCAAGCACGCGCTGGCGGTCGGCATGGTGCGGGAGGCGGGCGCATGAGCGGGCCCACGAGCGGGCGGGAGAGCGCCGTGGTCGAGCCGGCGGGGCCGGTCGGGGACCTGCTCGCGGCCGTGCGGGCCGGGTCCGTCGAGGCGGTGCCGGAGCTGTTGGCCGGGCTCGACCGGGCCCAGCGCCGGGCCTGCCTGGTCGCGCTCAAGGAACTGCGCAGGGAGCTGCGCGACGACTGGTCCCGGTCCGCGACGGAGGGCCGGGGCGCGATGCTCGTCGCGGGGGCCGGGTGCCACCCGGGCCCGGCGGGCGCCGCCGCCTGGCTCGGCGCCGGCGACTTCGGCGGTCGTGACTGGGCCCGGCACCCGGCGCTGCGGCGGTTCGTCGAGGCGCAGCCGCAGGAGTGGCAGGTCGAGGTGGTCACCCGGCTGGCCCAGCGGCCGGTGCGGCCCTGGGGTTGGTCGATGCACCCGCTGGTGGAGGCCGTGGTCCGCCGTACCGGCTGTGCGGTGCCGCTGACCGAAGCCTTCGTCCGGGGCTGGTTCGACGGCCTGTCCGGTGAGCACGGCCCGCGGCCGCCGCTGGTCGAGCGGCTGCGCGCCGACGCCCTCGCCCCGGTGCTGCTCCCCCCGCTCCTCGAACTCGCCGACATCGGATGGCAGTTGACCCGGCAGCTCAGCCCGCGCCCCGGGGACGCCTGGACGACGGCGATCGCCCGCCTCGCCACCGACGGGCCGCTGGACCGGGTCGACCTGGTCGAGCGCTGCCTGGCCCGGCTGCTGCGCGGCGGCAAGCCCGCCGACCAACGGGCCTTCCTGGAGCTGCTGCGGGCGCTCGACCCGACGCCGGAGGAGTACGCGGCCCGGGTGCGGGACGTGCTGGCGCTGCTGGGCGGGCTGTCGGTGCTCGCCGGGCACGCCCAGGAAGTGCTCGCGCGGCTGGACGAGGCCGGGCTGGTCGGGCCGGAGGTACTGGTCGAGGCCTCGGCGGTGGTGCTGTTCCGGGCCGAGAAGAAGCTGGTGCGCGCCCAGCTGGGCTGGCTGGACAAGGCCGCCCGGAGCCGGCCCGAACGCTCCGGCCCGGTGGTGCTGGCGGCGGCCGAGGCCTTCGGGCACCCGGACACCGGTGTCCAGGAACGGGCGCTGAACGTGGTGGCCCGTCACCTCGCGGCGGCCGGTGAGGCGGTGCTGCCCGGGCTGTGCGACGCCGCCGCACTGCTCGACCCCGTCCATCACGCGCGGGCCGGCGGCCTGTTCGGGGCGGCGATCGGTGGCGAGGGGGACGAGCCGGACACCGGCTGGGAGGAGTTCCTGCCGCCGGTCGCCCCGCCGCGCCCGTTCGGGGAGCCGATCGGCTCGGCGGCGGAACTCGCCGTGGAGCTCTCCGCGCTGCTCGCCGCCCGGGAGCCCGGGGTGCTCGCCTTCGAACGGGTGCTGGACGGGCTGGTCCGGGAGGCCCACCGGGACCGCGCCGCGCTGGTCGAGACGCTGGTGCCGGTCCGGGCGACCCACCCGTGGCAGGGCACCGGCCGCTGGGGCGACTGCACACCCCGGGAGGTCTCCTACGTGGTGGCCGCGCTGGCGGGCGAGACCCCGCCGCGCCGGCTGTGGGACTTCCTCGGCGGCGCCGGCCGCTCCCCGCTGCGCGGGGCCCGCACCTCGGCGTTCGGGGCCGTCCTCGCCGTCCGGCTGGAGGAGGCCGCCTGGCAGGTGACGGCCCACCGGCCGCCGTACCTGCTCGCCACCCCGACCGACGCCGGCGGGGCGATCACGGCGGCGGCGCTGGTCGAACGCCTCGCCGGGTACGAGGCGGCGGGCCTCACCCCCGGGCGGGCCGACCTCTGCGCGGCCCTGCTGCGGGTCACGCCGGAGGCGCCGGCCGAGACGGCCGCGGCCGCCGAGCGGCTCACCTCGCCCGCCGGGCGGTGGCTGGCGCACTGGCTGCGCACCGGAGGGCTGCCCGGGCAGCCCTCCGAACGGGTGCTGTTCGCGCCCGGCCGGGGCGCCAGGCGCGGCCGTACCCCGACGGACCGCTGGTGGGAGGAGGTCGAGCGGACCGCCGTCGCCCAGCCGGGCATCGGCGCCGGACCGAAGGGGCCCGGCGGCGAGCGGCTCACCGCCGAGTTCCGCAGGCTGCTCGACCCGACCGAGCCCAGCGTCTCCCGGGCCCGTGCCGCCGACGACTGGGTCTGGCGGCCCATCCCGCACTGGACGGCGATGCTGCCCCACCACCGCGAGGAGCTGGCCGCCCGCTGGCTCGACCACTTCGCCATGGGCGCGGACCGGGACGAGCGCGGGGCCGGGCGCTTCCTCCCGCTGCTCGCCGAGTCCGGCGGCCCCGCCGGGCTCGCCCTGCACCTGGCCGTCGGGTACGGGCTGGGCGCCCGGCACGCCGAGGACCGCACCGGCGCCGTCGACGCCCTGCTGGTGCTCGCCGGGCGCGGGCAGTTGGACGCCGCTCTGCTCGGCCGCGAGCTCGGCGGACTCGCGGCGCGCGGCACGGTCAAACCGGCCCGGTTGGCGGCGGCGCTCGGGCTCGCGGCCGGGACCGGGGCGTACGGGACGGTCTGGTCGGTGCTCGGGGCGGCGCTGCCCGGCCTGCTGGCGGCGGCCGAACCGCCCGCCCGGGGGCTGGGGGACCTCCTCGCCCTCGCCACCGACTGCGCCCGGCGCACCCGGGCACGGGGGCCACTGGCGGAGGTGACGGAGACGGCCGGGAGGGGCGGGTCGGGCCGGGTGGTGAAGGAGGCCAGGGCCCTGCGGGACGTCCTCGCGGGCTGACCGGGGCGTCTTCGCGGGGCCGACCGGGGTGTCGTCGTGGGCCGACCGGAGCTGGCCGGGGCGGGCCGGAGCGGGCCGGGACGTCCTCGCGCGCGGACCGGGCGGGGCGTCAGGCCCTAGGGTGGGCGGGATCCCTGTTCCGTCCCCTGTGGTCACTCCCGTTCCCTTCCGCCCCGTTCTCCCCTCGGAGTGCTTGTGCTGCACCTTCGCCTGATCGTCCCGCCCGACCTGCGGGAGCCGGTGCTCGGCTGTCTGGACGACGCGGTCGGGGTGACCCACGTGGTGGTCCTGCCGGAGGCGGCCGTGCGGCCCGCCGGGGACGTGGTGCTGTGCGACGTCGCCCGGGAGGCGGCGGACGAGGTGCTGGGCGCGCTGCGCGGGACGGGCCTGGTCGAGCGCGGGGCGATCGACGTCTCGGCGCTCGAACTGACCCTCTCGGCGGCGGCCGACGAGGCCGAACGGCAGGCCCCCGGGGAGGGGGCCGACGCGCTGGTGTGGGAGTCGGTCTCCGAGATCACCCATGAGGAGTCCACCCTCAGCTGGGTGTTCCTGGCCTTCCTCACCATCGCCACCATGCTGGCGGCCTGCGGGTCGGTCCTGGACAGCGCCATCCTGATCGTCGGCGCGATGGCGGTCGGGCCGGAGTTCGGGCCGCTCGCCGGGCTCTGCGTGGCGCTGGTCCAGCGCCGGGCGCGTCCGGCGGCCCGCTCGCTGAACGCCCTGGTGACCGGCTTCCTGGTGGCGATGGCGATGACGGTCTGCTTCGGCCTGCTGATGGACGCTCTGGGACTGTTCTCGGAGGCCAGGTTCGACGCCGCACGGCCGAACACCTCGTTCATCTGGCAGCCCGACGCGACCTCCTTCGTGGTCGCCTTCCTGGCGGGCATCGCCGGACTGCTCTCGCTGACCTCCGCGAAGGCGGGCACCCTGGTCGGCGTCGCGATCTCGGTCACCACCGTGCCGGCCGCCGCCAACGCGGCGGTCGCGCTGGGGTACGGCAAGGTCGACCAGTTCTGGGGCTCCACCGTGCAGTTGCTGCTGAACCTGCTGGGGATCGTGCTGGCCGGCGTGCTGACCCTGCTGGTGCAGGAGGCGGGCTGGGCGGTGATCCGGCGGCGGCGGGCGCGGATGGACGTCCGGAGCGCCAACGGCTGACAGCTGACAGATAACAGCTGACAGATAACAGACAACAGATGTCAGCGGACAGAGTTTGAAATCTGTTCGCCAACGTCGGTCGCCGGTTCGCGTGCCTCCGCCCGCTTGGCGACCAGCGGCTCGATCCCGCGCGGGGCGGCCGCGACGGCGCGCCACCACAGCCGCAGGGCCGGGGGGTCCGCGGGTTCGAAGGGCTTGCCGGGCCGCGGCACCGCCAGGTGGGCGCCGAGCGCCTGGGCGGCGGTGACGACGCGTTCGGCGGGCTCCTCCCAGGGGTGGATCGCCAGGTTGAAGGTGCACCAGTGGATCGGCAGCAGCAGTTCGCCGCCCAGGTCCAGATGGGCCCGGACGCCCTCCTCGGGGGTCATGTGCACCTCGGGCCAGAACTCGCTGTACGCGCCGACCTGCATCATCGTCGCGTCGAACGGTCCGAGCCGGCTGCCGATCTCCGCGAAGCCGGGGAAGTAGCCGGTGTCCCCGCTGTGGAAGATCCGGTGCCCGCCACCGGCCACCACCCAGGACGCCCACAGGAACAGCGCGCTGGTGCGCGGACCGCGGCTGCAGTAGTGCCGGGCGGGTGTGGCCGTCAGGGTCAGCCCGGCGACCTCGGCCGACTCCCACCAGTCCAGCTCGACGATCCGGCCGGTCGGCACCCCCCAGTGCTCCAGGTGCGCCCCGACCCCGAGCGGTACCGCGAACACCGCGCCGCTCCCGATCAGGGCCCGTACGGTGCGCATGTCGAGGTGGTCGTAGTGGTCGTGCGAGATCACCACCACGTCCACCGGCCCGAGTTCGGACAGCGGCAGCGGCACCGGGTGCAGCCGCTTGGGGCCGGTCCAGCCGAACGGTGAGCAGCGCTCGCCCCAGACCGGGTCGATCAGCACCCGCCGGCCGCCGATCTCGGCGAGCACGGTGGCGTGGCCCAGCCAGGTGAGCCGCAGTCCGGAGTCGGGCGGGGTGGCGAGGTCGACCGGGAGCAGCCGGTGCACCGGTACGGCGGCGGCGGGTGCCCGCCGGGTCTTGTCCCCGCTCAGCTGGGCGAGGGTGATCTCCAGCGGGCTCCGCTCGTAGACCAGGCGGCGGGTCGGCACCGGGTTGCGGAAGGCGCCGTCGGCGAACTGGGGCGAGCGGTGGATCCGGGCCAGCCGCTCGCCCCGGGGCTCGGCCCCGAACGCCTCGGTGCGGACCCGGTGCCAGGCGGCGCGGGGCAGTCCGGCCAGGCCGGGGACGGCACGGTCCGGCGCGCCGCGGTCGAGTGCGGCACGGTCGGTGCCCGGTGCGGTCGGCGGCGGCGCGAACTGTGAGGTCAGACCGGCGAGGCGGGAGAACCACGGGACGGGGCGGGGCACGGCTCCTCCAGGGACGGTCACGGCGACCGGGCAGGCCGGGGCGCGCACCACGGGGGCACGGGAGGCCACTGAGGTGCGACAACCATCTCGTCGGACGTTACTCGCCGTGGGCCGTTCGGACTCGGTGGGGAGCCCGGCACGGTCCAATCGGCGTACCCGGGGCCCGCCCGGCGGCCGTCCGGCGCCTTCCGACCGTCGTCGGGCCGCCGTCCCGGCGCTAGGCGTAGAACCGGGTGATCGCCTCCGCGACGCAGTGCGGCTTGCTGCTCGCCTCGCTGGTGATGGTGAACCGCACCACGGCCTGGACCCCGCCCGGCACCTCGGTCGCCGAGAGCAGCTCGGCGGTGGCCCGGATCGCCGTGTCCACCGGGACCGGGGCCGGGAAGCGCACCTTGTCCGAGCCGTAGTTCAGCGCCATCCGCACGCCCTCGACCCCGTAGCACTCCTTGGCCAGCACCGGGATCATCGACTGGGTCAGGTAACCGTGCGCGATGGTCGAGCCGAACGGGCTCCCCTTCGCCCGCTCCGGGTCCACGTGGATCCACTGGTGGTCCCCGGTGGCCTCGGCGAAGAGGTCGATCGTCCGCTGGTCGATGGTGTGCCACTCGCTGGTGCCCAGCTCGGTGCCGACGGCGGCGGTGAGCTCGGCGAGGGAGGCGAAGGTCGTCACGGTGCGCTCCTGGAGGGGGACGGGCCCCGGGGAGGGGTCAGGACGCCGGAAGCGTATGCCTACCCGCCGGTACCTGTCAGGAGGTGATCGCGAATCCCGAGCTCAGGGCCGCAGCAGCGGCCGCCCGAGCGCTCCGCGTCCGGGGCCGGTCTGCCCGGTCGGGAACAGCCGGCGGCCGCTGACCAGCTCCGGCACCAGTGCGATGAACAGCGGCTCCGGGTCGCCCACCCACGGCCGCAGCCCGGAGCGCAGCACCCGCCGCACCTGCTCGGGCTCTCTGACCGCGTCGGCCCGCCCGTGCACCAGCACGCTCCATCCGGTCCGGGTGACCGGGTCCAGCAGGTCCGCCTGGAAGGCCACCACCGTGCCGTCAAGCCCGCGCGCGGTGGCGCTTCCCCGGCGCACGGCGAGCACCAGCCGCCCGTCCAGGACCTCGAAGGAGACCGGCAGGACGGCCGGCAGTGCGTGCTCGGTGTACACCACGCGCCCGACGGGCACGGTGCTGAGCAGTCGTAGGCACTCGGCCTCGCTCAGGGTTTCCACACGGTCCTCACGCTCCATGCGTCCGATCGTCCACGGTCGGCGCACGCGTCGATAGGGCCCATGGTCCCTGAGCGGACGGGCCGGGAGCCCCGTCGGCGTCAGTCCGGAGCGGTAGCCTGCCCCGCGGCGGGACCGTCGGCGTGATGGTCGGCGGGCGCGGTGCGGGACCGGTGCGGGATCGTTGGCGGGGCGGGCGCAGAAGGGGGCGGACGGATGGCCGGCGGGGTCGATCTGGTGGTGATCGGGGCGGACGGCGGGCCCGACCGGGCCTTCGGCGGTTCGGCGCACGCCCCCGAGGGGGCCCGGCTGTTGGCCGAGGTGCTGCCCGGGATGTGCTTCGACACCGGGGCCGCGGGCTGCCGGGTGACGGCCGTGCCGCCGGACGCGGACGCCAACGCGATGCTGACCGCCGTCCGGGACGCGGCCCAGCACCCCGGCCGCTGGCTGGTGGTCTGCCTGGTCGGCCAGTTGACGGCCGACCCGCGCGGGCGCCGGCTCGCCCTGGTGACCCCTGGCAGCACCCCCGACAACGCCTACCGGCGCGGCCTGGCCTGGGACTGGGTGGTCAGTGCGATGGTGCACGGCGACCACGAGGAGGCACTGCTGCTGGTCGACGCGGTGGCCGGCCGGGACGCCTGGACGGCGCTGGAGCGGACCGGCGAGGACACCGCCGGTGAACTGCTCAGCTACTCCCGGGTGCCGCTGTGGGGCCGGATCGGCCGGTACGCCCCGGGCAGCCGCTACGCCCCGGCCAGACGCGGCCGGGACGCCGTACTGCCGGGCGGCGAGGGCTCGTTCAGCCGGGCGCTCACCACCGTCCTGCGGCAGGGCGTCCCGGGAGCCCCCGCGGCGGTCGCCCCGCTGGACCTCCAGCCGGCCGTGGCCGGACTGCTCGACGGCGGCGAGCCGTCCGGTGCCCCGGGGGCCTCCGGCGCCCCGGGTGCGTCCGGCGTCCGCGTGCTCGTTCCGCCGCACGGCGGACGCCTGTTGATGCGCAATCGGGCCGCAGTTCGGGGCGCATTGGCCGGATTGTCGCTTTCCGAAGAACTGTTGGCCGTTCTGTGGCGGGAAAGTGCCCCGACGGAACCGCCTTCCGCGTAAGGTCAGGGGGCCTGAGGTGTTGCCGTGATGGGGTGGGTTGGCGAAGAATCGATCCCCAGCGGAAACATCGGCGGGACTTCGGAATTCTCTGGCGACCGTGGATCACGGATCGGCTCGGTCGCGACGAGGTGGGGCGATGCGGCAGCGCGGAAATGTGTTGCGCCCTGGGGCGGTTGGGACTGGCGGGGCGGTTCTGGTGTTACTGCTCGGGGCTTGTGCGAGCGGTGGGGCCGGCGGCTCCGTCGATCGTCTCGGTTCGCCCGCGCCCACGGTTGCGGGAGTGGGCCCGTTAACTCCTTCGGGTGGTTCGGTAAACGCCACGATCGCGCCGACCGACGGCCTGGAAGGGGCCCGGGGACGGCTCGCCCTGAAGGCGTATCAGGACTGGTGGCAGGCCCAGGCCGAGGCCTTCGGGCGTACGGATTCGGACGGTTCCGCGCTGGAGGCGTACTCCTCCGGTCGGGCGCTGTCCGATGCCCTGGTCGGCCTCCGCCAACTCCACGACGCCAAACTGGTGATGACCGGAACGCCCCGGAATTCGGCCGTGGTGAAGGCCATTGACCTGAAAGCCGATCCGCAGACCGCTGTGATCGAGGACTGCGTCGACCTCTCGGACTGGCGCCGCGTCGATGCCGTCACCCGTACCGCAAAGGATCCGGCCGACCGGCTGAACCGCTATGTCGCGACCGCCTCCCTGCGATGGTTCCAAGCGCACTGGCTGATCTACGACTTCAAGCGGGAGGTGGACCGGACATGCTGAACTCGCGGAAACCGGCCCGAAGGTTCGCGGTCGTCGCATCGTTGTCCGCCGGGTTGTTGATGTCCTCGGCGGTGACGGCGACGGCGGACGAACCACCGGGCGCGGGAGCGGAAACCTGTTCCCCTAGTGTGATCTGCACCCACGCCGGGACCGGTGGGAGCACCGGCTCGACGACGGGGCCCTCGCAGGGCGGGGGCGGCGGGGGGAGCGGGCCGCAGGTGTGCAGCTATCACGGCGTCAACTGGGCCTGTTACGACCCGGCGCTCGGGTACTTCAACAGCGATGTCGGCTGCTACTTCCGTCCGCTGGACCAGCAGCCGCCCGAGGGTTCCGACAAGTGGGAAGGGCACAAGCCGTCGGAGGGCACGGTCTACTCCAAGGTCTGTGGGCAGACCGACGGCGGACTGGGCGGGCTGGAGACCCAGTTCGTGAGCAACGCGGCGGGCGCGACCCCGGTCATCGACATGACCGTCCAGGCGAAGCTGCTCGCCGGCCGGATGGTCTTCCCGGCACCGAAGGCGGGCCTCGCGCCCAAGGACACCGCCGTGGTGAAGGCGCCGGTCTGGCTCTGGGCCGAGGGCATGGTGGCGCCCCCGCCGAGTTCGCTCGCGGTGCCCGGCGCCGCGGTCACCGTCACCGCCCGACTGAAGGGCATGACCTGGGACTTCGGCCAGGGGATGACGGTGGACTGCGCCACCGCCGGGACGCCGTACGACCCCAAGTACGGGGACGCGAAGTCCCCCGACTGCGGTTACGTGTTCACGGTCGGCTCGGGCACCCGGCAGGGCGGTGTCTTCACCGGCACGGTGACGGCGCACTGGCAGGCCCATGTGGTGATCACCGGGCCGAACGCCAAGACCTTCGATCTCGACATGCCGCGCGAATCGGACCTCGCGCTCAAGGTCGCCGAGGTGCAGGTCCTCAACTGACCGCGGCACGGGGGTCGTTCGGTCACCGATCAGCCAGACAGCGAACGAGGGAAGGGCGGAACCCGGTGGAGAACCGTACATTCGCGACGCCGGGATCCGGCACACCCGCAGGTGCCGCGGTGTCCGTGGCACTCCCGGAGCAGCAGGAGCAGGGCGGCGGGGGGCGTGGCCGGGCGGTGCCGCACGCGCCCGGCCGCACCCTGCGGGCCCGGCGCCGGCGCCCCGCCGTGCTGGCCATGGCGGTCGCGCTGATCGCGGCCGGCGGGCTGGGCGGCGCCGCCCTCTACAACAGCACCGGCCAGCGGGTCGCGGTGCTGGCGCTGGCCCGGGACGTCCCCTGGGGGCAGGTGATCACCGACGACGACCTGGTGGTGGCCCGGATCGCGGGCGACCCGGCACTGCGGCCGGTCTCCGCCCAGGACCGGGCCAGGGCCGTCGGCCTGCGGGCCGCCACCGACCTCAAGCACGGCGCGATGCTGACCGCCGCGGACCTGGCCCAGGGCCTGTCGGTGCAGCCCGGGCAGATCGTGGTCGGGGTGTCGGCCAAGCGCACCCAGCTGCCGGCCAGCCGGCTCCAGGCCGGGGTGCAGATCGTCGTGGTCGACACCCCCGACAACGGCCGGCCCGACTCGCTGGCCGCGACGGTCATCACGGTCGGCCGGGTGGACACCGACGGCAGCCAGGTGATCGACGTGGCGGTCGGCGCGGCGGACGGGCCGCGGCTGGCCCAGTGGGTGGCCGGCGGGCGGATCCAGGTGCTGCTGGCACCGCGCGCCGCGGCCGCCACCGGGACCGGCACCACCGGCGCCGCGCCGACACCCGCCCCCGGCGGCACGGCCCCCACCGGCGCGACGCCCTCCGGCGGGGCCGCCGCGTCGTCGGCCCCGACCGGAACGGGTGGCGCCTGATGGCGCTGATCGCGGTGGTCGGCGGCCCGGGCGCGCCCGGTGCCACCACGACCGCCCTGGCGCTGCTGCTGGCCTGGCCGCTCCAGCCCGGCCGGCGGATCCTGCTGGTCGAGGCCGACCCGGACGGCGGCGCGGTGCTCGCCGGCGCCCTGGAGGGGCGGGTCGAGGCGGTGTACGGGCTGCGCAACCTGGCCGTCGCCGACCGCCGCGGACTGCTCGCCCAGACCATCTGGGAGCAGCTGATCGACCTCTCGCCCGAGGGCAACGCCGAGCGGCTGCTGCTGCCCGGCCTCACCGACCCGGCGCAGGCGTCCGGCCTCGCCTACACCTGGGAGCCGCTCGCCGAACTGCTGCACGGCATCGAGCAGCAGGGCTACGACGTCATCGTCGACCTCGGCCGCTCCGGCGCCACCGGGGCCGGAGCCGTACTGGCCCGCCGCGCCGACGTGGTCGCGGTGACGGTCCGCAGCACCCTGCGCGGGCTGAGCGCCGCCCGTCCCCGGCTCGCCGCGCTCGGCGAGGACCTGGCGGCGGGCGGGACCGGGACGGACGCGCTCGGGCTGCTGCTGGTCACGGAAGGCCCTTACTCGGGGGCGGAGGTGGCGCGCGAGTTCGGCCTGCCGGTGCTCGGCGAACTGCCGCACGCCACCCGGACCGCGCGGGTGCTCTCCGACGGCGGGGACACCACCGACCGGCGGTTCATCCGCTCGGAGCTGATGCGCACGGCCCGCTCGGCGGCGGACGAGGTGCAGCTGCTGATCCGCCGTCGGCGGCAGCGGCTCGCGCCGAACGCCGCCGCCGTGGCGGCCGCGCCCCCCCGGCTCACCGGTCCGGCCGGAGCCGGCGGGACGACCGGCCAGGCCGGCCAGATCGGCCAGACCGGGCCGGTCGGGGCCGCGCCCCTCGCGCCGGTGCCGGTCGCGCCGCTGCCGATGACGCCCCGGCCGGCCGGGCCGGTCGCCCCGGCGCCGCAGGCGCCCGCGGCGACCCCGTACGGGCAGGGCGGCCACGGCCGGCCGGGGTACCACCAGGCGGCCCACGGGGAGCCCGCCTACGGTGCGTCCGGCCATGCGGAACCTGCCTACGGTGAGGCGGCGTACGGCCGGTCGGCGTACCAGGAGCAGCCGCAGGGGCCGTCGCAGGGGCAGTCCCTCCACGGCCGGCCCGAATACCCCCGGTCCGGCCATGCCCGCCCGGCCCACGGCTCCGCCGAGGGCGAGCCGCCCTCGTACGTCCCGCCGGTGATCACCACCGGCCCGGTCGCCCCGCTCGCCGGTCTGGCGCCGCAGCCCGCCGCCCCGGCGCCGTTCCCGGCGCACGTCCAGGCAACTGGACAGGCGACCGGGCAGATGACCGGACAGGCAGCCGGACAGTCGGCTGGGCCGGTCGGCGAGGACGGCCAGTACCGGCTCCAGCAGCCGGCGGTGACGCCCCACCAGGACGACGACCAGTACCCGTACAACCCCGGGGAGGTGCTCCGTGCGCGGTAGCCCCCTGCACCAGCACCCGTCGGCCGACCCGGCCGCCCTGCCCTGGGCCGCGCCGGCCCCGGCCGCCGGGCAGCCGCACCCGCAGCCGCACGCCTACCGGCCGGGCCCGGTCGCGCCGCACCCGGTTCCCCCGGGCCCGGTCGCCCCGGGCCCGGTCGCCCCGGGCCCGGTCGCCCCGGGGCCGGTGGTGCCGCCCGGCGGTGACGCCGCCGGGCCCACTGCGGTGCCCGCCCAGCTGCCCTCGCTGGACCTGCGCGGCGCCGCCACCCGCCCGGCCGTCGACCCGCAGGTCGCCCGCGAGCTCAAGCGGCAGGTCGCGGCCGAACTGCACCAGCAGATCACCCGGTTGACCACCGCCTCCGGGGCCGAGCCGGACCGCGCCACCCGCCGTCAGCGCGGCCGCGCCCTGATCGAGGAGGCGGTCGCCCGCTGGTCCGACGCCTACGCGCAGACCCACGGCATCCCGCCCACCCGGGAGCAGGACCGCGCCCTCGCCGAAGCCGTCTTCGACCTGCTGTTCCGGGCCGGCCGGCTCCAGCCGTACCTGGACGACCCGGAGATCGAGAACATCCTGGTCAACGGCTGCGACGACGTCTGGGTCTCCAAGGTGCACCAACCCCTGCGCCAGGTACCGCCGGTGGCCGACAGCGACGCCGAGCTCATCGAGCTGCTCCAGGACCTCGCCCGCCAGCACGGCGGCGGTGAGCGCAGCCTGTCCACCGCCAGCCCGACACTGGCACTGCGCCTGGAGGGCGGCATGCGCCTCCAGGCGCTCACCGAGGTGACGCCCCGCCCGTACGTGGCGATCCGGCGCCACCGGGTGGCCTCGGCGACCCTGCCCGAGATGGTCGAACTCGGCACGTTGGACGGCACGTTGGCCGCCTTCCTGGCGGCCGCGATCCGGGCCCGGAAGAACGTGATGATCACCGGCACCCAGGGTGTCGGCAAGACCAGCCTGCTGCGGGCGATGGCCGCCGAGATCCCGCCGGACGAGCGGATCGGCACCCTGGAGTCGGAGTTCGAGCTCTGGCTGCACACCCTCGGCCACCTGCGCCAGGTCGTCCCGATGGAGGCCCGCGAGGGCAACGGCGAGCGCGTCGAGGGGCGCCTGGCCGGGGAGTTGTCGCTCGGCGACCTCATCCCGGCCGCACTGCGGATGACGCTCTCGCGCATCATCGTCGGCGAGGTGCGCTCCGGCGAGGTCGTCCCGATGCTGCGGGTCATGACCAACGGCGAGGGCGGCTCGATGTGCACCCTGCACGCCCGCGGCCCGCACATGGTGGTGGACCGCATCGCCGAACTCTGCCTGGAGTACGGCTCGCACATGACCGACGCCCTCGCCTACCGGCTCACCGCCAACGCCCTGGACCTCATCGTGCACGTCGCGATGGTCGACGAGACCGCCGTCGGCGGCCGCCGGCACCGCTTCGTCTCGCACGTCCTGGAGGTCACCGGCCTCGGCGAGAGCGGCCGGCCCGCGCTGAACACCGTGTTCGGCCCCCGGCCGGACCTCGGCGAGCCGCGGGCCGTCCCGCACACCCCGCCGCAGTGCCTGGACGACCTGCGCCGGGCCGGCTTCGACGCGGCCCTGCTCGGTTCCCGGTACGGGAGTTGGGCCGCGCCGCTGCAGCTGCGGATCGGCGGTGGTGCACGGTGATGCTGCTCTACGCCCTGTGCGGACTGGCGGTCGCGGGCGGCCTGGTCGCCCTGGTGGCCTGGGCCCGCGGCAGCGAGCCGGTCGACGAGGACGCGCCCGCCCGCCCGGACAACCCGCTGGCCGGCCGCGCCCACGTCTTCTGGTACGGCGCCCCCGGCGCCGCCTCGCAGCGGATGGTGCGGCTGCGCCGGATCCAACTGCCCCTCGCGCTCGTCGGCGCCCCGCTGGCCTGGCTGTTCACCCGCATCCCGCTGACCGCGCTGCTGGTGCCGCTGGCCGTCTTCGGCCTGCCCTGGCTGTTCGACACCACCCGCCCGGACACCCACCGGATCGAGCGGCTGGAGGCGCTGTCCGAGTGGACCCAGCGGATCGCCGACGTGCTGCTGCTCGGGGTCGGCCTCAACCAGGCCATCGTCACCAGCCGTCGCACCGCCCCCGCCGCCCTGGAGGCGGAGGTCGGCGAGCTGGCCGCCCGTCTCCAGGCCCGCTGGCGCCCGGAGGAGGCGCTGCACGCCTTCGCCGACAGCCTGGCCGACGCCACCGCCGACAAGGTGCTCGCCGCCCTGGTGCTGCGCGCCGGGGACAGCGGCCCGGGCCTGGCCCGGACCCTCTCCGACATGGCCGAGTCGGTGCGCGAGGAGGTGCGCCAGCGCCGCGCCATCGAGGCCGACCGGGCCAAGCACCGCACCACCATCCGCTGGCTGGTCGGCATCATCGTGCTGGTCGTCACGGTCGGCTCCTTCAACAGCGAGTACACCCGCCCGTACGGGACCTTCCTCGGCCAGATCGTGCTGGCCGTGGTCGCCGCCCTGTTCGTCGCGATCATCGCCTGGATGCGGGCCCTGGCCGCGCACCCGCCGGTGCCCCGGCTGCTCGCCCCGGACCGGCGCAGCAAGGGCGGACGCCGCCCGCAGGGGTCCGCGCAGGAGCCCGTCGAGCCGCTCGGGGAGGTCCGGTGATCTCCCCCTGGTCCGTCCTGGCCGGCGCGGTCGCGGCCGGCGGCGTCGCGCTGCTGGTCGCCGAACTGCGGCCCGCACCACCGGACCTGCGCCAGGCGCTGGACCGGTTGCACCGCACCCCGGCGGACCGCGAACCGGATCCGGACGAGCGGCCGCGCTGGTACGACCGGATCGGCGAACGCTCGCTCACCCTGCGCGGGGTGTCCATCCCGCGCCGTGAACTCGCCCTGATCGGCCGCACCCCGGCCCGGTTCATGGTGCACAAGCTGCTGTTCGCCGCGCTCGGCCTGCTGCTGCCCGCCTACCTGGGCGCGATGGCCGTGCTGATGGACATCGGCCTGCCCTTCGCGCTGCCGCTGGTCGCCGGACCGCTGCTGGCCGGGCTGCTCTGGTTCGTCCCGGACGGGGTGGTGCACGGCGAGGCCAAGGAGGCCCGCACCGAGTACCTGCACGGCATCGCCGCCTACCTGGAACTCGTCGCCATGGAGCGGGCCGCCGACTGCGGCCCCGCCGAGGCGCTGCGCCGCGCCGCGTCGGTCGGCCAGGGCGCGGTGTTCCGGCGGATCCGCGACGCGCTGGAGCGCGCCGCCACCGACCGGCTCCCGCCCTGGGCCGGACTCGACGCGCTGGCCGAGGAGTTGGGCCTCACTCCGCTCCAGGACGTGGCCGACATCATGCGGCTGTCCGGCACCGACGGCGCCGCCGTGTACGACACCCTGCGGGCCCGCGCCAAGGGCCTGCGCGGCGAACTGCTGGCCGAGGACCTCGCCCGGGCGAACGCGGACAGCGAGCGGATGGTCGCGCCGGGGGCCGCCCTGACGCTGCTGATGACCGTCCTGATCGTCTTCCCCGCGCTCCATCAGATGCTCAATTGAGCGCCGAGACCGAGCAGTCGACACCACACCACACCCCTGGAGACCCCCGATGACCGTACGACTCGCCCAGCTGGCCGGCCGGGTGCTGCGGCCCGTCCTGCTGCCCGTGCAGTTCGCCCTGCTGCTGTTCACCCTGCGGCTGGGGCGGCTGCGCGCCGCCCGCGCGCGCGGCGACCGCGGCGCCATCAGCATCGAACTCGCCCTCGCCATCATCGCGTTGGTGTTCGTCGCGGGCGCCGTGGCGACCGCGCTCTACCTCCTCAAGGACAAGGTGGTCACGAAGGTCCAGCAGGATCCGAACCTGCCCGGTGGCGCCGGCGGTGCGGGCGGCTCCACCAAGTGACCGCCCTGCTTCGCCTGCTCCGCCGCCGCGGCGACCGGGGGTCGATGAGCATCAGCCTGGCCATCGTCTTCCCGGTCGTCCTGCTGCTCCTGCTCCTCGTCGTCCAGGCCGCGCTGATCTGGTACGACCGGCAGGTCGCGCTCACCGCCGCCCGCGAGGGCGTGGACGCCGGCCGGGTGCAGGGCAACGCGACGGAGCAGGCGAAGAACGAGGCCGCCCAGCGGCAGGCCCGGGACTTCCTGGACCGCCAGGGCGTGAGCTCCTACCAGGTGGGCACCGACGGCAGCACGCCGGAGACGATCAGGGTCACCGTGGAACTGACGCCCCCGCTGCTGATCCCCGGGCTCACCGGGCCCAGCGTCCGCCAGTACGCCGAGGCGCCGCGCGAGCGCTTCGTCCCGCCGGTGGTGACACCGTGAGACGGACGGGGGGTGCGCGGCGGGCCGGACCCGAGGGACAGGCCGGGGCGGTGGGGCGGGCGGACGTCGGGGGACGGGCGGACGCCGACACCGGGCGGTCGGGGCGGTCGCGACGGCGGCCGCGCCGGACGGACCGGGGCGGGATCGCGATCGAAGCGGCGATCGTGGTCCCGGGCGTGGTCGGGCTGGTCCTGCTGGCCATCGCCGCCGGACGGGTGCAGACCACGGCGGGCACGGTGGAGGCCGCGGCCCGCGCCGGGGCCCGGACCGGCTCGCTCCAGCGCAGCGTCGCCGGGGTGGACCAGCCCGCCAGGGACTCCGCCCTCGCGACGCTGCGCCAGCAGGGCGTGTCCTGCGGCAACGAGGACGTCAGGGTCACCGAGGGCGAACTGGACCTGCCGGGCGGCCCGGTGGCGACCGTCCGGGTCACCGTGGACTGCGACGTCGAGCTCGTCGACCTGCTCGGCGGGCCGTCCGGACTGCCCGTGACGAAGCACCTCCACGGGGAGTTCACCTCCGTGATGGACCGCTACCGCGGCACATGACGGCGGCATCCGGCGGCGAGCGGGCCGCAACGGGCGCGGCAGGGGGATTGGGGACGGCCCGCGCGGGGGAAACGCAAGCGGAGAGCGCTCGGGGGATGACGCAACGGCACCGAGCGGCGCCCGGTGGGGAGCCGGTGGGGAGACATCGTGCGGATCGGGGGGAGGGAGTGCGAGTGCTGAATCGGCTGCGGGGCCGTGGTCGGCGCCCGGCCGGACGCCGGTCGGACCGGGGTGCGGTCGCCCTCTTCGTCGCGATCTGCGCGGCCTACCTGGTGCTCGTGGTGGCGCTGGTGATCGACGCGGGTGGGCGACTGCGGGTCGCCGAACGCACCGACGCCTGCGCCCAGGAGGCCGCACGGGTGGGCGGGCAGCAGCTCGACCAGGCGGCGGTGCTCCAGGGGAAGGGTTTCAAGGTCCAGCGGGACTACGTCCGGCAGGCCGCCGACGCCTACCTGAAGTTCTGTGAACTTCATTCCGGCGACGTCGAGTTCTCCGATGACGGCAAGGTCGTCACGGTCACCGTGCAGGCCGACTACCGGCCGGTCCTGCTGGGTGCCCTCGGGGAACGGAAGGTAACGGGCAGGGGCAGTGCGACCCTCGTCCACGGAGTCGAGAAAGCGGAGACCGACTGATGGCCGCGCCACGTGCCAAGGACCAGGCCCGTACCGCCCAGGCCCGTACCGGCGGGGCCGGCAGCGGCCCGGGCGGAACCGTTCCTCCGGGCCGAACCGCCCCCGGTGGGAAAGCCCGGGGCGGGAGCACCCCGGGTGGGAACGGGAAGGGCGGGAGGCGCACCACGGGGGGCCATGCCCGGACCGGGCGCCGGTCCGGCCGCGGCCGCGGCGGCGCGCTGATCGCCGGGCTCGCCGCGCTGGTCACCCTGCTCGCCCTGCTGTTCGGCGTCCCCGCCCTGCTGCTGTACGGCACCCAGGCGGTCGCCTCGATGGGTGAGGTCGCCTCCGGCGGGGTGGGCGAGGCGCTCACCAGCCCGGACGACGGGCGGCTGTTCCTCTGGGTGCTGGTGGTGGTCGGCTGGCTGGCCTGGGGGTGCTTCGCGCTCTCCGTCCTGCTGGAGGTCCCCGCGCAGCTGCGCGGCCGGATCGCCCGCCGGATCCCGGCCTTCGGCTGGAGCCAGCGGCTCGCGTCCGGCCTGGTCGGCTCGGTGCTCGTACTGCTCCCGGTGGCCGGCTCGGCCTTCGCGGCGGTGCCCGAGACGGCCCACGCCCCGGCCGTCCAGGCGCAGTTGACCCCCGGCGTGCAGCGGGCCGCGCTGCCCGCCGCCGCCTCGGCGCCCGCCCTGGCCCCGGCGGCGGACCAGCACCCCACCTACACCGTGCGGGACAGCCGCCCGGCGGACAGCCTGTGGTCGATCGCGGAGCGCCAACTGGGCTCCGGGGAACGTTGGGTGGAGATCGCCAAGCTCAACGAGGGCCGGGTGGTGGGCGATTCGGGCCTCCGCTTCGACGCGGAGCGGCCGATCCAGCCCGGGTGGGAGCTGCTGATGCCGGCGGACGCCAAGCCGGACGCGGCGCAGCCCGCGGCCCAGACGCCCGCTCCGGCCGCCGAGCCGGCACCCGCGCAGACCCCGGCCCAGGCCCCGGCGCAGGTACCGCAGGCCGGGACGGAGCCCGCCGCGGGCGGGCCGAAGACGGTGACCGTGCGCGCCGGGGACAGCCTGTCGGCGATCGCCCAGCGGGAGTTGGGGGACCCGGAGGCCTGGCCGAAGCTGTTCGAGGCGAACAAGGGCGTGCAGGCCCCGGACGGCGAGCGGCTGACCGATCCGGACGTGCTGGAACCGGGCATGGTGCTCACCGTGCCGGGGACGGCCGCCCCGGCCCCCGACCCGGCACCCGCAGGTTCGGGGACGCCCGCGCCCGCCACCCCGGCGCCCGCGCCCGCCACGCAGGCTCCGGCGACCCCGGCCCCGGCCGCCTCGGCGCCCGCCACCCCGGCGCCCGCCACCCCGGCCCCGACGCCGAGCCACGCGCCCGCCGACACCCCCGCCCCCGCTCCCGCCGCCCACGCCGAGCCGGCGCCCAGCGACGACTACAGCGTCGCCCTCGCCGCCTCCACCGTGGGCGTCCTGCTCGCCGCCATGATGGTCGGCACCGTCGCCTACAAGCGCGGCACCCAGCTGCGCGGTCGCCGCCCCCGGCACCGCATCGCGATGCCGGACGCCGAGGCCGCCGCCTTCGAGAACGAGCTGCTGGCCCGCCAGGACCAGGCCGGTCTGGAACTGCTGGACCGCGCCCTGCGCACCCTGGCCCGCACCACCGTGCGCGGCGGCAAGCGACTGCCCGCGATCGTCGCGGCCCGGATCACCCCGGACCGCACCATCGAACTGCACCTGTCCGGCCCGGCCACCCCGATCGCGCCGTTCCGCGCCGCCCACGCCGCCAACGTCTGGTGGTGCAGCGAGGAGTCCGGCGACCTGCTGAGCCCGGCCCAGGCCCGCAAGACCGCCGCGCCCTACCCCGCGCTGGTCACCCTGGGCACCTCGCCGGACGGCTCGGTGGTCCTCGCCGACCTGGAGGCCGTCCGGCTGCTGCACCTGTCCGGGCACCCCGACGACGCCCGCGACGTGTTGCGCACCCTCGCCATCGAGCTCGCCCACAGCCCGCTGGCCGACAAGCTCCACCTGCACCTGGTGGACCTCGTCGAGGAGGTGCCGATCACCGGGCCGGCCGCCGAGCGGATCCACCGGCACCCCACCCTGGAGGCCGCGCTGGCCGCCCTCGGCCCGCGTACCGCCAAGGCCCGCGCCACGCTCGTCGCGGCCGAGGCCGCCAGTCCGCGCGAGGCCCGCAGCCGGGGCCAGGCGGACGAGTCGTGGGTGCCGGAGATCGTGCTCTGCGCCCAGCAGCCCGGCGGCGAGACCCCGGCCGAGCTCGGCCGACTGCTCGACGGCCGCCCGCGCACCTGCGTCGCCGTGATCACCCGCGCCCCCGAGCGCGGCACCGGACCGGTCGCCCGCTGGACCCTGCCGACCACCGGCCAGGCCGCCATCCCCGGACTGCACCTGACCGTCGAGCTCCAACGGCTGGACGACCACCAGTACGACCAGGTCGCCGAGCTGCTCCGGGCCGCCGACGACGCCACCCAGCACCCGGCGCCCGCCTGGACCCTGGACGGTCCCGGCCTCGACCCGGACCCGGACGAGGACACCGACACCACCGAACTGCCGGTCGCGGTACCGGTGCTGGCCGCCGTCGGCGCGTCGGGGGCGCCGGCCGAGGAGGAGGCCCGGACGGCGGCCGGGCCCCGACTGCTGGCCCGGGTGATCGGGACCGGCGCGAGCCCCTTCGCGGGGACCGACCCGGTGTCGCCCGCCCCCGTGCCGACCCCGCTGCCCGCCCCGGCGCCGGCTCCCGTTCCCGTCGCCTCCTCCTCCGCGCCCGCCCCGGTGCCGGCGCGGTTCGCCGTCAACGGGCAGGGCCGGCAGGCGGCGACCGGGACGGAGCAGCCCACCGACGAGGCCACCCGCGACCTGCGACTGCCGGCCGGGCCCGCCGAGGCGACCGAGCCGGGCGGGACCTCCTCGCCGGACGGAACCGCCGGTACCGCGACCGCCGCCGCCGACACCGCAGCCGCTGCGGCCGTTGCGGCTCCGGCCGGGGCGGCACCGGCCGTGGTGACCCCCGTCCAGCCCGTGCGACCGGTGGCCCCGCAACCGCCCGCCCTGCCCGTCGGTCCCGCCGCGCCCGCCGAGCCGGTGCCGACGCACCAGAGCGCGCCCGCACCCACCGGCACCGACCCGCGGGTCCCGGCCCGACCGGAGCCCGCGCCCGGCCCGGAGGCGACGGTCGTGCCGGGCCCGGCCGCCGAAGCCCCGGTCGCCCGGACCACCCCCGGCCGCAGCGACAGCGACGACCTGCTCGCCATCCTCCGCTCCCCGGAGGCGCACTCGCCGCGCAACGCCCCCCGGATCCGGCTGCTCGGCCCGGTCGACGTGGCCGGCACCCCCGGCGCCGTCGAACCCGGCGCGCTGCCCCGGTTGACCGAGCTCGCCGTCTACCTCGCGCTGCGCCCGGGCGCCGACCACCACGCGCTCGACCACGACCTGCACCCTGGTGCCGCCCACCTCGACCCGCACCCCACCACCTCCGACGCCAAGAGCCCGCTCCCGGCCAAACTCGCCGACCTGGCGGCCTGGTTCGGCGCCTCGCCGGAGGGGCGCGCCTACCTGCCCACCGAGGGCACCGAGGGCTACGCCTTCGCCCCGGCCGTCACCTGCGACTGGGACGAGTTCCGCAGCCTCTACCGGCGCGGCATGCGCAGCACCAGCGCGACCGCCGACGCCGCGCTCGCCCACGCCCTGGCCCTGGTCCGCGGCGCCCCGTTCGCCGAGGCCCCGCCCGCCTCGTACGGCTGGGCCGAGGCCGAACGCCAGGACATGATCGCGGCGATCGTCGACACCGCCCACGAACTGGCCGCCCGCCGCCTCCAGTACGGCGACCACCGCAGCGCCGAGGCCGCCGTCTTCCGCGGCCTCGCCGTCGCCCCGGACGTCGAACTCCTGCACCGGGACCTCTTCTACGCCTACGCCTCGGCTGGTGCGCGCGACCAACTCCTGCGCGCCGTCAACCGCCTGGACGCGCTGAGCCGTCGAACCGGCCGGGACCTCGACGCCGACACGGTCGCCCTGCTGCGCGACCTGCTCGCCGGCTCCTGACCCGGCGCGCGGTCCGCCCGGTCGTTGCTGGCCACTCCCGGTTGCTCCCGGTCGCTCCCGGTCCGCCGGGGGTGGCCGGGCAGGTCGGGCGGTCCGGCGACGGGGGCGGTGGCGCGGAAGCTCAGGGGTGTCCGGTCCGGATCGCGCGCAGGTGGCTGTCGAGGAGGGCGAAGTCGGCTTCGGTGAGGCCGATGCGGGGGTCGACGCGGTACAGCACCGCGGGGGCGGGGGAGTGGGCCGCCACCCAGCGCTGGTCGGCCCGGGTGATCTCGTCGTCGACCCAGACGAACGGGCGGCCGGCCGCCCGGGTGACCAAGGTGCGCGTCTTCCAGTGCAGTTGGGGAGCGGCGTCGACTCCTTCGGCGCCCTCGCCGGTGTCCTCGCCCGGTTCGTCCACGGCCGGCCACGCCACGTACGGCAGTCGCGGCAGCCCGAGCCGGGGTGCGAGGACGTCGTTGGCGTCCGTCAACCAGCTGGTGGCCCAGACCAGTTCACCGGGCAGGCGGGACAGCCGCGGTCCGAGACCCGGGTCGACCCGGTCCGCCAGTGGATTGCCTGCGGACGGCCCGGGGTACGTCCGGTAGCCGCCGGGCGGCGGGGCGCCGAAGGGGATGAGCGGTCCGTCGACGTCCAGGAACAGCAGGGGAAGGGCGGCGCCGGTCATGGCGGCAGGCTAGGGCGTGTCTGACAATTCCCGCCGGGCGCGCGACGCCGGTCATCCCGCCTGGACGCACCGGCAGATCGCCCAAGTACGCCCAGTACGAGGACGACCTGCCGGCACGCCCAGCCGGGCGCCCGACGCCGCGCGCTGATCCGACGCGAATTGTCAGACACGCCCTAGCGGTCGGCACCGACGGTGTGGCGCGCCGATCGGCCACCCGGCCTGGCTCGGGTGTGCCGGGATCTCGTAGGGTGGCGCGCACGGGACGTGGTGGCAGGCACCACGAAGGCAAGGGCATCAGACGCCGCGGCAGCGGCGGGGCGGGGCGGTGACCAGAAGATGGCGGAGACGACAGCTGTTTCCGGAGGTCCCGAGCCGGCAGCGGACTCGGGCCCCTGGGACGCCGTACCGCCGCAGCCCGCGCACCGGCCGGCCGAGGAGCACCCGCCCGGGCCCGCCGCACTGTACGAACCGCCGCCCGCGCCGCCGGCCCCGCCGGTGCCGCCCGTGTCCGCACCGCTGACGTCCGCGCCGCCGGTCGCGCCGACCGGATGGACCCTCACCGGCCTGCCCGCCGCCGGCGCCGGGCCCCAGGCCCCGGCCTCGGCACCGCAGCCGGCCGCGTTCCCGGGTGCCCCGGCTCCGGCCGGACCGGGCGGACTGGGCACCGCCCCGCGCGGCCGGATCCTGGTGATCGAGGGCGGTTACGGCAACTCCGGCCGGCGCACCTGGGGTCGGGGTGGTCCCGCCCAGGCACCGGTGCTGTCGGCGATGCTCGCCGCCGTCTCGCCACAGGTGCTGCTGGCCGCGGACGCGGTGGATGCCGTCCACCTCCCCGGCGCCGGTGACCCGCACACCGTCCTCGCCCATCTGCGCGCCGCCTCCCGGCACCCCGGACCGCTGCTGGTCCACCTCGGTGGGCACGTCGTCGCGGACAAGCGCGGCGGGCAGTTGCAGCTCACCCTGCGCGACGCCAAGCAGGACGGGCTGCCCTGGCAGGCCGTCGCCGCCGAACTGAGCCACCGTCCGGCCGAGTGGCAGACCCTGGTCATCGCCGACCTGAGTGCCGACCAGAACGCCTGGCCGTACCTCCAGGGCACCGTCTCGCCGCTCAGCGAGGGCATCCCGCTGTGGGCGGTGGTCAGCCCGGACCCGGAGCAGATCGGCACCTTCACCCGCGCCCTGATCGAGGCGCTGCACGGGGGCCGACCGGGCGCGGGCGAGGTGCTCGCTCCCGAGCAACTGCGCCAGCAGGTCTACTCGGTGCTGCGGCCGGACGTCATCATCCTGGCCACCCACGTCCCGGACCGCCCGGTCTTCCGCAACACCGCCCGCCGGGGCGAGGCCCCGATGGCCGAGGTGCCGCTGCCGGTCGCGGACCGGCTGCCGGTGACGGACGCACTGCCCGTGCGGGACACGCCGCCGGTGACGGACGCACAGCCGGTGTGGGAGGAACGGCCGGTCGCGGAAGCGGACGTGAACGTGCTGCCGCCGCTGCCGAGCCGGACGGAGCCGCAGGACGCCGTGGTCGAGCGGGCGAGGGCGGCTGCCGCCCCGCTGCCGGTGACGCCGGTGGGCGGACCGGTGAACCTGGTCAAGCCCGGCGTGCCGCCCACCCCGCCCCGGCCGTCCCGCCCGGTCAGCCTGCTGAAGGCGGGCGAGCAGCCCGCCGAGGCGGCGGCGAACGTGAGCCTGGACAAGCCCGGTTCCGCGGACGCCGTGCCGTCGACGGCGGAGACCGTGCCCCCGGCGGGCGTGACGCTGCGCAAGGCGCAGCCGGAACCGGAGTTGGAGCCGGAGTCGGAGTTGGAGCCGGCCGGTGACGCCTCCGAGGACGCGGCCGGGACGGCTGTGGTGGTCGAGGCCGAGGGGGCGGCGACCGAGACGGCGACCGAGACGGTGGCCGAGGAGGTCGCCGAGGTGCCGCGGGACGCGGTTCCGGCGGACGCCGCCCCGCTGGAGGCCGCCGTCGCGCCGCGCGAGGACTACCGCGAGGTCATCGGACGGATCGTCCGCAGCGCCGACGCGGGGGACCACGCCGCCGCCACCGACCTGGCCTTCGCCCTCGAGCTGGAGGCGATCGCCGAGCACGGTGCCGTCTCCGAGCCGGTCCTCCAGGTGCGCCAGGTGCGGGCCCACGTGTGCCGGCTCGCCGGCCGGCCCGCCGAGGCGGCCGACATCTACCGTGAGGTGGCCCTGACGCTGCTCCGCTCGCAGGGCGCGGACCACCCGGAGACCCAGCAGGCCGCGACCAACGCCGAGGCCTGCTGGCGTTCGATCGCCGACCGGGCGGAGGCCGTCCGGATCGCCCCGGAGATCATCGAACTGCGGGCCTTCCTGCCGGGGCGCGACAACCGCAAGCTCCGCGCCGCCGAGCGCTACCTGGCCCAACTCGTCGCTGCCGCACCGGCGGTGGCCGACCAGGCCTGACGGTCGGACGCGCCGCCCGCTGCTCGCCGGTCGGCAGGAGAGGCCGGTGGGCGGCGGACCGAGGGCGGCGAACAGATAACAGAAGACAGAAAACAGCGAACGGATAACAGATTTCAACATCTGTTATCCGTTCGCTGTTACTTGTCAGCTGTTACTCGTCAGCCGTCAGCCGTCAGGCATCGACCGTCAGGCACCGACCGGCCGCGACCGCTCTACTGCTCGTCGCCCTGGCTGTCGTCGCCGCCGCCCAGGATGTCACCGGCCAGCGCGTGGACGAACTTGGTGCCGTCGATGGTGCCGAGGCCGCTCGCGAGGTCGTAGCCCTCGGTCGCCTTGTAGCCGGTGACGCCGCCCCAGCCGTTGTCGCCGTCCTTGACGTCCACGATGCCGCTCCACTTGCTCGGGAGCAGGCTCAGGCCGTACAGGCTCGGGTTGATCTGGCCCAGGCGGTGGCCGGCCAGCTGGTCGGCGAGCGCGACGATGCCCGAGAACAGCGGGGTGGCCTCGCTGGTGCCGCCGGTGAGGTGCCAGCCGACGGCGGTCGGGTCGTAGGACTCGTAGGTCCAGGCGGCGCCGTCGACGGCGGCGCTCATGCTGATGTCGGGGGTGCCGCGGTGGTTGCCGGTCACGTCCGACACGCCCGCCTGGTACCACGGGCGCTGGAAGACGCCCGAGACGCCGCCGCCGCCGGCGCCGGAGTTGTCGTGCCACACCTTGTCGGCCGCGGTGCGGTTGCCGTTGTCGTCCAGGGTCAGCTGGGTGCCGCCGATGGAGGTGACCAGCGGGTCCGAGGACGGCCAGGAGTTGACCTTGAACGGGTACAGGTCGGTGCCGTTGGGCTGCGAGTCGGTCGCGCCGTTGTCGCCGGAGGCGCCGAGGACGGTGACGTTGCGCTCGGCGGCGGCCTTGAAGGCGTAGCGCAGGTCGGTCAGCGACTTGAAGTCGCCCTTGTCGTAGCCCGGGAAGGTGTTCTCGGTGGCGCCGAAGCTCTGCGAGATGACGTCGCCGACGCCCTTCTTGATCAGGTCCTTCTCGGCGTCCATCATCTCGGGCAGGCCGGTGGTGCCCTCGGTCTCGGCGACGCCGGTCTCGACCAGGACGATGTGGGCGTCGGGGGCCATCGCGTGGGCGTACTCGACGTCCAGGGTGGTCTCGCCGGCCCAGCCGGTGTGGTCGGCGTTCTTCGGGTCGAAGACGGGGACATTGCCCCACTTCTTGACCTCGACCTGGGTGTCCTTCAGGCCCCACTGCTTGTCGAAGACCTCCAGGTCGTGCTGGATGGTCGGCGATCCGAAGGAGTCGACGATGACGATCGTGCGGCCCTTGCCGGTGATGCCCTCGTTGTACAGCGGCGCCAGATTGTAGGCCTTCTGGTACTGGACCGGCGAGTAGCAGTGGATGCCGATCTGGCTGACGCACTGGGTGGTGCTCAGCGGCGCCGGGCGGGTGGTGGCGAGGTGGTGGCCGAAGGAGGCCGGGCGGACGTGCACGCCGGAGAGGTTGTACGTGGGGGCGGCGGTCGCGGCGCCGACGGCCGGTACCGCGATGGTGCCGGCGGTGAGGGCGGTGGCCCCCACGGCGAGCAGAGCCAGGGCGCGGCGGAGGGTGGCGGGGCTGCCCATGGGACTCCTTGGGACGCAGAGAGCCCGACCAGGTCCGGTCGGGTCGGTTCGGACATCCCATCGAGTGCCGCATGATCATGCCATAGTCATTTGGTGGGGTCGCCTGACCAGGTGCATGGTCATGATCGGCTACGCGAAAAGGTAAAGGCCGTCCCAGGGATAAGTAACCACGCACCTGGGACGGCCATGTGAGGACACGTCAGCAATATTCAATGAATATTAACCGTATCCCCCCAGCGCCTCCGCATCCCGACTCCGATCATCCGGATCATCGGGCGGACCGTGCTGCAACCCGTGCAGACCGTGCAACCCGTGCAGACCGGAGCAGACGGAGGCAGGGCGGAGCAGAACCGGTCGAAACCGGTCCGACCGGACCGAGCCGGAGCTACCGGGCCCCGCCGTTGACGTACAGCGTCTGCCCGCTGACGTACGAGGCCTCCTCGCTCGCCAGGAAGGCCACCACCGAGGCGATCTCCTCCGGCTGACCGACCCGCCGCAGCGGCGTCCGGGCGGCCACCTCGGTCTGGTGGTCCTCGGCGGTGGCGCCGACCCGCTCGGCGGTGGCCGCCGTCATCGCGGTCGCGATGTAGCCGGGGGCGACGGCGTTGACGTTGATGTTGAACGGCCCGAGCTCGATCGCCAGGGTCGCGGTGAGCCCCTGGATGCCGGCCTTGGCGGCCGCGTAGTTCGCCTGGCCCCGGTTGCCGAGCGCGGAGCGCGAGCTGAGCGAGACGATCTTCCCGTACTTCTGCGCCACCATGTACCGCTGTGCCACGTGGCTGCAGTTGTACGCGCTGGTGAGGTTGACCGTCAGGACGGCGTCCCAGTCGGTCTTGGGCATCTTGAAGAACAGGTTGTCCCGGGTGATCCCGGCGTTGTTCACCAGGATGTGCAGTCCGCCGAGCTCCTCCGCGACCCGGGCGAACACCGCGTCGACGGCGTCGTAGTCGGCCACGTCGCAGCCGTAGGCCCGGGCGGTGCCGCCCTTGGCGGTGATCTCGGCGACCGTCCCGGCCGCCCGGTCGGCGGTCAGGTCGACCACCGCGACCGTCGCGCCCTCCTCCGCGAGCCGGCGGGCGGTCGCCGCGCCGATGCCCTGCGCCGCGCCGGTCACCACGGCGACCTTCCCCGTGAAACGAGCCGTGCCGCCAGTCATGCCGTTCTCTCCTTCGATCATCGGAAAATCCCTCCGGCCCTTCGCCGTTCGGACGTTCTCGCCACTCAGACGTTCTCGACCAGCACGGCCGTACCCTGCCCCACGCCCACGCACATCGTGGCCAGGCCGCGCCGGGCGCCGGTGCGGCGCATGCGGTGCAGCAGGGTGGTGAGGATGCGGGCGCCCGAGCCGCCCAGCGGGTGGCCGAGGGCGATCGCCCCGCCGCTCGGGTTGACCACCTCGTCGGCCCGCTCCGGGCTGAACCCGATGCCGTCGGCGGAGGCCAGCGCCTGGGCGGCGAAGGCCTCGTTCAGCTCGGCGGTGTCCAGGTCGGCGAGGCTCCACCCGGCGCGTCCGAGCACCTTGGCGGTGGCCGGCACCGGCCCGATGCCCATCACGTCCGGGTGCACCCCGGCCGAGGCGCCGGCCACGTACCGGCCGAGCGGCCGCAGCCCGAGGTCGCGCAGCGCCTCCTCGCCGACCAGCAGCAGTCCGGCCGCGCCGTCGTTCATCGGCGAGGCGTTCCCGGCCGTGACGGTGCCGCCCGGGCGGAAGGCGGGCTTGAGCCGGGCCAGCTTCTCCAGGCTGGTGTCCTCGCGGATGCCCTCGTCCTGGCCCACCGTCACGCCGTCCGGCCGCTCCACCGGGACCAGCTCGGCATCGAAGTGCCCGTCCTTGCGGGCGGCGGCGGCCCGCTGGTGGCTGCGCAGGGCGAAGGCGTCCTGGCGTTCGCGCCCGATGCCGTACCGGCCCGCGACCTCCTCGGCGGTCTCGCCCATGCTGAGCACGCCGTGCAGTTCGGCCATCCGCGGATTGGTGAGCCGCCAGCCGAGCCGGGTGTCGAAGGTCTCGATCCGGTGCGGCAGCGCCTCGTCGGGGCGGGGCAGGACGAAGGGCGCGCGGGTCATCGACTCGCAGCCGCCGGCCAGTACCACGTCCGCCTCGCCGGAGCCGATGGCCCGGGCGGCGAGGGTGACGGCCTCCAGGCCGGAGGCGCAGAGCCGGTTGACGGTGGCACCGGGGACGGTCTCCGGCAGGCCGGCCAGCAGGACGGCCATCCGGGCGGCGTTGCGGTTGTCCTCGCCGGCCTGGTTGGCGGCGCCCCAGTAGACGTCGTCGATCCGGGCCGGGTCGAGGGCGGGTGCGTCGGCGAGCAGGGCGCGCAGCACGGTGGCCGAGAGGTCGTCCGGCCGGACCGTGGCGAGCGCTCCGCGCAGCCGGCCGATGGGTGTGCGGCGGGCGGCGGCGAAGTAGACAGGACGCACGTCGTGCTCCTTATCGGATTTCCGGGGTGGGGTGGGTCGGGTCAGAAGGCGTTGACGCCGGTCAGGGCACGCCCGATGAGCAGCTGGTGGATCTGGCTGGTGCCCTCGTAGAGGGTCATCACCCGCGCGTCGCGCAGGTACTTGCCGACCGGGTACTCGTCGATGAAGCCGTAGCCGCCGAACACCTGGAGCGCGTTGTTGGCGGCCCGCACGGCGGCCTCGCTCGCGTAGAGCTTGGCGACGGAGGACTCGGTGGCGAACGGGAGGCCGCGTTCGATGTGGTCGGCGACCTTCCAGGTGAGCAGCCGGGCCGCCTCGACGTCCACCGCGATGCCGGCCAGCAGTTCCTGGACGAGCTGGTGCGAGGCGATCGGCTTGCCGAACTGCTCGCGCTCGCCCGCGTAGCGGACGGCGGCCTCCAGGCAGGCGCGGGCGATCCCGACGCAGCCGGCCGCGACCGACATCCGCCCCTTGGCCAGGGCCGCCATCGCGACCGTGAAGCCCTTGCCGAGCTCGCCCAGCCGGGCGCTGTCCGGCACCCGGACGCCGTCCAGGGCGAGTTCGGCGGTGGCCTGGCCGCGCAGGCCGAGCTTGCCGTGGATCTCGGTGCGGCCGAAGCCGGGCAGGTCGGTGGGGACCAGGAAGGCGGTGATGCCCCGGTGGCCCTGCCGCTCGGGGTGGTCGCCGCCGGTGCGGGCGAAGACCAGGGCGACGTCGGCCCAGGTCCCGTTGGTGATGAAGGTCTTGGCGCCGCTGATCAGCCAGTCCTCGCCGTCGCGCACCGCCCGGGTGGTGAGGTGGGCGGCGTCCGAGCCGGTGCCGGGCTCGGTGAGGGCGAAGCAGGCGAGGGCCTCGCCGGAGGTGAGCCGGGGCAGCCAGTGCCGCTTCTGCTCCTCGGTGCCGAAGCCGTTGATCGACTTGCCGACCAGGCCGAGCGAGACGGAGACGATCCCGCGCACGGCCGAGTCGCCGCGCCCGAGCTCCTCCAGCACCAGGCAGTACGCGAGGTGGTCGCCGCCGCTGCCGCCGTACTCCTCGGGGATGGTCAGGCCGAGGAAGCCGACCTTCCCCAGCTTGCCGATGACCGCGCGGTCCACCTGTTCGGCGCGGTCCCACTCGGCGGCGTACGGCACGATCTCGCGGTCGGTGAAGGCGGCGGCGAGGTCCCGGACGGCGCTCTGCTCCTCGGACAACTCCAGATTCATGACGGTGCCATCCCGCTAAACTAGCGCTGCAAGTTTTACTGGGACTGTAGCCCCGACCCGCCCGCACTGGGAAGGGGCACCTGCCAGAATCGGTCCCCGTCCCACCCGACCGGAGGTAGCGACCCGATGGCCCGCCCGCGCACCCCGCTGCTCAGCCGCGAGCGCATCGTCGCCGCCGCGCTGCGGCTCATCGACGACGAGGGCTCGGAGGCCCTCTCGACCCGTCGCCTGGCCGCCGAGCTCTCGGTCAGCGGCCCTTCGCTCTACAACCACTTCGCGACCAAGGACGAGCTGCTGGACGCGGTGGTGGACAGCGTCATCGGCGAAGTCGACCTGTCGATGTTCGACGGCGACGGCACCCCGTGGCCGCAGGCACTGCGCGACTGGGCGCGCTCCTACCGCGCCGCGCTGGCGGCCCACCCGAACATCGTCCCGGTGCTGGCCCAGGGCCCGGGCCGTCGGCCCAACGCGCTGCGCCTGGCCGACGCCGTCTTCGGCCACCTGGTCGAGGCCGGCTGGCCGCGCGGCCAGGCCACCCGGATCGGCGCGTCGATGCGCTACTTCGTCACGGGCTCCGCGCTGGCCTCCTTCGCGGCCGGGTTCCCGGCCGACGCCGAGGTCTACGACGCGGCCGACTACCCGCACCTCGGCGAGGCGCACCGGCTCGCCGGGCACCGGGGGGCGGTCGACGAGGGCGCCTTCGAGACCGGCCTGGAGGCCCTGCTCGACGGCCTCGGCCTGCGCTTCGAGCGCCTCGCCGCGCGCTCCCAGGGGGCCTGACGTCCGGCGGTTCCCCAGGGTGCGCGGGTGGGCACTACCAAGGCTCGCGGGCGAGGAAGGCCGGCCGCTGCTCCTCGTCCACCGGGTCGTAGTACCGGTGGTAGACCGGCGTCAGCCCGCCGGAGACCGGGGGCACGATCCAGCTCCAGTCCGCCGGGGTCGGGCGGCCGAGCCGCCGCTCCTGGGCGACGTGCTTGAGGAAGCGCTCCGACTCGGTGTGGTGGTCGGCGATCGTCACCCCGGCCTCCTGGAAGGAGTGCAGCACCGCGATGTTGAGCTCGACCAGGGCGCGGTCGCGCCAGAGCGTGCGCTCGCTGGAGGTGTCCAGCCCCAGCCGCTCGGCGACGGTGCCCAGCATGTCGTAGCGGTCCGCGTCGGCGAGGTTGCGGGCGCCGATCTCGGTGCCCATGTACCAGCCGTTGAACGGCGCGGTGGGGTAGCGGACGCCGCCGATCTCCAGGGTCATGTCGCTGATCGCGGGCACCGCGTACCAGCGCAGGCCGAGCTCGGCGAACCAGCCGTGCTCGGGGTGGCTCAACGGCACCTCCAGGGTGGTGTCGTCCGGCAGCTCGTACCAGTGCGGCCGCTCGCCCGGGCGCTCCTGGAGCAGCAGGGGCAGGGGCTCGAAGCGGTCCTCGGCGCACTTCCAACCGAGCGCGCGGGCCCGGGCGGTGAGCGCGGCGCCGGCCGGGTCGCCGACCACGGCGCCGGCCGCCGGGCCGTCCCCGTCCCGGTGCCCGGCGTAGCGGACCAACTGCTGGTTGAGGATGCGCGCGGCCGGGCGGCCCGGGCGGTCGGGGGCGAACACCGAGACCACCGGGCGGATCCGGCCGCCGTTGCCCGCCACCCGCAGGTGCTCGAAGCACTCGGCGGCGATGTCGTCGGGGGCGGAGAGGTGGCGCAGGTCGCGGACCACCAGGCTGCGCCAGTACAGCCGGCCGATGCAGCGGGCCGCGTTGCGCCAGGCGAGCTTGGCGCCGTAGGCGAGTTCGGCGGGGGTGTGCCGGTAGCTGCCGGTGCGGTCGATCTCCTCCCGCACGGCGCGCAGCCTCGACTCCGGTGCGCCGGCGGCGGGTTGCTCGCGGTGGAACTGGCGGATGAACTCGGCGGCCTGCGCCGGGTCGGTGAACGGCGGCGGGACGGGCGGGAGTTGGCCTGCCGCTGGTACGGCCGGGAGTCGGCCCGCCGCCGGTGCGGGCGGCAGGCGGGGGCCCGGTGGTACGGGGTCCGCCGCGGCCGGGGCGGGGTGCGGCGCGGTGTGGGCATGGGCGTACGGACAGCCGCCGCTCGGGGCGGTGGTGGGTCTGCGGGTGCGGAGCCGGTTGAAGATCAAAGGACACATCCCTCCTGCCGAACAGGAGTACCGGAGGTGTCCGGTCCGTCGAAGGGAGTGAACGATTCGGCCCCCGCACCCGCGCTCTGCGCGCTAGGGTGCGGGGGCCGGAGGCCGGACCACAGGACCGGCGGACGGACGGCTGGTCAGCCCATGTCCTCCAGCCGGACGCCCTTGGTCTCCTTCATGAACTTCGCGACGAAGACGATCGACAGCGCCGCGAAGGCCGCGTACACCAGGTAGGTCGCCGACAGGTTCCAGCGCGACAGCGACGGGAACGAGACGGTGATCACCCAGTTGGCGATCCACTGCGCGGAGGCGGCGACGGAGAGCGCGGCGGCCCGGATCCGGTTCGGGAACATCTCACCGAGCATCACCCAGACCACCACGCCCCAGGACATCGCGAAGAACAGCACGAAGGCGTTGGCGGAGATCAGTGCGACGGTGCCCTGGAGGTCGGGCAGCGTGACGTTGTCGCCGGAGCCGGTGGCGGAGGAGAACGCCCAGCCGGCCGCGGCGAGGGTGACGGCCATGCCGGCCGAGCCGATCAGGGCGAGCGGCTTGCGGCCGATCCGGTCGACCAGCAGGATCGCGATCACGGTGCCGAGGATGTTGATGACCGAGCCGATGAAGCTGATCAGCAGCGAGTTGCTCTGGTCGATGCCGACCGACTGCCACAGGATCGACGAGTAGTAGAAGATCACGTTGATGCCGACCAGCTGCTGGAAGACCGACAGCCCGATGCCGACCCAGACGATCGGGAGCAGGCCGAAGCGGCCGCCCAGCAGGTCGCGGAAGCGCGGCCGGTGGTCGGAGGCGATCAGCCCGCGGATCTCGGCGATCCGGGCGTCGGGGTCCACGCCCTCGCCCTCGACCCGGGCCAGCACCGTGCGGGCCTCGTCCAGGCGCTCGGCCTGGATCAGGTAGCGCGGGGACTCGGGGATCATCGAGGACAGCACGAAGTAGACCGCGGCCGGGACGACGCAGATGCCGAGCATCCACTGCCAGGCCTCCAGGCCGAGCAGGTGGCCGCGGGTGTCACCGCCGGCGGCGTCCGCCAGCACCCAGTTGACCAGCTGGGATATCGCGATGCCGAGCACGATCGCGGCCTGCTGGAAGGAGGCCAGCCGACCCCGGTACTTGGTCGGCGCGACCTCGGCGATGTAGGTCGGGGCGATCACCGAGGCGATGCCGATGGCCGCGCCGCCGAGGACGCGCCACAGGGCGAGGTCCCAGGGCGAGAACGGCAGCATCGAGCCGACGGCGCTGACCGCGAACAGCAGCGCGCCCGCCTTCATGACCTTGATCCGGCCGTAGCGGTCGGCGAACCGGCCGGCCAGCGCGGCACCGACCGCCGAGCCGAGCAGTGCCGAGGAGACGATCAGGCCGGTCTCGCCGCTGCCGACCCCGAACTTCCCCTGGATGCCGGAGACCGCGCCGTTGATCACGGAGCTGTCGTAGCCGAACAGGAAGCCGCCGAGGGCGGCAGCGGCGGTGATGAAGACGACGAAGCCGAGGCGGCCGGGCTCGGTGGCCTCGGCCGCCCCGGAGGGCTGCTTCTGGGTGACGCTCACGATCTGGACTCCTGGTACTCAACGCTGAGCTCGGTAGCCGAGATCGTAACCCCTATTCGTTCAACCCTTGTACACGGAGAAGCTCAAATTTTGCTCTGAGAATTCGTAAGGTGAACAAGCAAATTGAGCCTCCGGTGACTGGTGCGGTGCTTCGCCGTGTGGTGCCTCCCCGTGCGCTGCCTCGCCGTGTCGTGCTGTGCTGCGCTGTGCCCGGCCGGGTCGGTCGTCGGCTCAGGCCGGGGCGGAGAGCGAGAGTCCGAACCGGCCCTCGGGGTCGGTCCACCAGTGGGTCAGGCGCAGTCCGGCCGCCGCCAGCTCCGCGGCCACCCCCTCCCGGCGGAACTTGGCCGAGACCTCGGTGCGCAGCTCCTCGCCCCGCTCGAAGTGCACCGGCAGGTCCAGGGCCGGGATCTTCACGGTCTGCGAGCGCAGCGAGCGCAACCGCATCTCGATCCACTCCTGCTCCGCGTCCCAGAGCGCGACGTGCTCGAACGCGGCCGGCTCGAAGTCGGCGCCCAGCTCGCGGTTGAGCACGTTGAGCACGTTGCGGTTGAACTCGGCCGTCACCCCGGCGCCGTCGTCGTACGCGGCGACCAGCACCGCCGGGTCCTTCACCAGGTCGGTGCCGAGCAGCAGGAAGTCGCCCGGGGCGAGGGCGGCGCGCAGGTGGCGCAGGAAGGCGGCGCGCTCCTGCGGCAGCAGGTTGCCGAGGGTGCCGCCGAGGAAGGCGACCAGGCGGGGGCCGCCGTCCGGGGGCAGGCCGAGCCGGGCGGTGAAGTCGGCGAGCACGCCGTGCACGGCCAGCCCGGGGTACTCGGCGGCGAGCGCGGCGCCGGCCGCGGTCAGGGCGCTCTCGCTGACGTCCACCGGGACGTAGGTCTCCAGGTCGCTGCGCGAGCGCAGCGCGTCCAGCAGCAGCCGGGTCTTCTCGGAGGAGCCGGAGCCGAGCTCGACCAGGGTGCGGGCCCGGGTGGCGGCGGCGATCTCGTCGGCCCGGGCGGTGAGGATGGCCCGTTCGGCGCGGGTCGGGTAGTACTCGGGCAGCCGGGTGATCTCCTCGAACAGCTCACTGCCCCGGGCGTCGTAGAACCACTTCGGCGGCAGCCACTTGGGGTCGGCGGTCAGCCCGTGCCGGACGTCGTGGTGCAGGGCGGTGCTGAAGTGGTCGGCGGGCAGCAGTCGGGTGAGATCGAATGTGTCCATGACAGGGTGGTTCCTCTGTTCAGAAGATGAAGGGAGAGTGGAGGGTCAGTAGTGACTGGGGAGCTGTCGGACCCGGACACCGCCGCCGTCGACCAGCAGCAGGGAGCCGTCCGGGACGGGCGTCCAGCCCGGCTCCTCGTCGTACGGCTCGGAGGCCACCACGGTGCCGAGGCCGGGCAGCTCGCGGTGGTGCAGGGTGTCGCCCCAGGTGGTCGCGGCGATCGCGGTGCCGTCGGTGAGCAGCAGGTTGAGCCGGCCGGTGGTGTGCGCGGCGACGTCCGCCACCGTGCCCGCCAGCGCCTCGCCGAGCTCCGCGCCCCGGCGCAGCCGGTGCAGGGTGAGCGCCCACAGCAGGGCCGAGTCGGTCCGGGCCTCCAGCTCCAGCAACTCGGCGGGCGGCAGCAGGGCGGCCAGTGCGTCCAGCTTGCCGGGCCAGCCGGCCACCGCGCCGTTGTGGCTGAACAGCCAGCGTCCGGCGGAGAACGGCGCGGCCGCGGCCTCGCCCGCCGCGCAGCCGTCGGTGGCGGAGCGGACGGCCGCCAGCAGGGCCCGGGTGCGGATCACCCGGGCGAGGTCGGCGAAGGTCGGGTCGGCCCAGATCGGCCCGGCCCGGCGGTAGCGGGCCGGCAGCTCGTCGCCGTCCGCGTACCAGCCCAGGCCGAAGCCGTCCACGTTGACCGTTCCGTAGCGCTGGGCCCGGGGTGCCCAGGACTGCCGGTACAGCGCGTGCAGCGGGTGCACCAGTAGGTCCTGTGGTGCCAGTGGCTCGCCCAGGTAGGCGATGTGACGGCACATCAGTTCGGCCCCGGGTGCCGGTTCGGGCTGTGCCCCGGGCTGCGCTCCGGGTCGTGGCGCCGGTCGTGGTCCAGGCTGCGGGCGGTGCGGAAGCCGGAGAAGATCTGCCGCCGCACGGGGTAGTCCCAGTTGCGGAAGGTGCCCCGGCAGGCGACCGGTGCCACCGCGAAGCAGCCGCCGCGCAACACCTTGTACTCGGGCCCGAAGAAGACCTCCGAGTACTCGCGGTAGGGCCAGGCGCGGAAGCCCGGGTAGGGGTGGAAGTCGCTGGCCGTCCACTCCCACACGTCGCCCATCAACTGGCCCACCCCGTAGGGGGACCGGCCCTGCGGATAGCTGCCGGCGGCGGCCGGGCGCAGGTGCCGCTGGCCGAGGTTGGCGTGCTCGGGGCCGGGCGGGCCGTCGCCCCACGGGTAGCGGCGCGAGCGGCCGGTGGCCGGGTCGTGCCGGGCGGCCTTCTCCCACTCGGCCTCGGTCGGCAGCCGCCGCCCGGCCCAGCGGGCGTAGGCGTCCGCCTCGTACCAACTGACGTGCAGCACCGGCTCGTCCGGCGGGACGGGCTCGACCGCGCCGAAGCGCCGGCGGAGCCACTGGCCGTCCTCCCGGTGCCAGAACAGCGGGGCGGTCAGGTCGGCCCGTCGGCGGTGCTCCCAGCCCTCCGCCGTCCACCAGCGCGGTTCGTCGTAGCCGCCGTCCGCGATGAAGCGCTGGTAGGCGGCGTTGGTGACCGGGGCGGTGTCCAGGAAGTAGGCCGGCAGGTCGACGGCGTGGGCCGGGCGCTCGTTGTCCAGCGCCCACGGCTCGGTGTCCGTGCCCATGGTGAACGGCCCCGCCGGGACGAGGACTTCGGCGGGCAGGGTGGCCGCGTCGGCGGGGGCGGGCGGCGGCGGGGGAGCGGTCAGGGCGGGCTCGCCATGCCGGAGTTGATGGGTGATCAGCATCGTCTCGTCGTGCTGCTGTTCGTGCTGGGCGATCATCCCGAAGGCGAACCCGGCGTCCAGCAGCGGCGCGCCCTCCAGCGGGCTGGCGGCCAGCAGGTCCAGCACCCGGCCGCGTACGTCGTGGGCGTAGGCGCGGGCCTCGGCGGGCGGCAGTAGCGGCAGGGCGGGGCGCTCGGCCCGGGGGTGCTGGAACGCGTCGTACAGCGGGTCGATCTCGGGGTGGAGCGGGTCGCGGCCGCCGACGTTGCGCAGCAGCCAGAGCTCTTCCTGGTTGCCGATGTGCGCGAGGTCCCAGACCAGCGGGGACATCAACGGCGAGTGCTGGGCGGTGAGGTCGGCGTCCTCGACGCAGTCGGTCAGCGCGGCCGTCCGGGCGCGGGCGGCGAGCAGCTCGGCGGCGATGGTGTCGCGCAGGGCCTCGGTGCCCGGCTCCCGGCCGGGTGCTCCCGTTCCGGGGGCGGCGGGCGGTCGGACGTCGGTCATGGTGCCTCCTCCGGGGGAGTGCGTCGGGTGCCGGCGCGCAGGGCGTCCAGCTGGTCGTCGGCCGGGCAGCGGCCGCGCGCGGGGTAGCGCTCGGCGAACTCGGCGACGGCGGCGCGCAGCCGGTCGGCACCGGGCAGGCGGCCCAGCGCGGCGTCGGCGACGGCGAAGCAGGTGAGGGCGGCGCGGCGCAGTTCGGGGTCGGCGACGCCCAGGGTGGCGGCGCGGAGCCAGACGTCGCTGCGCGGTGGGCGCGGACCGGTCGGGCACTCCAGTGGTGCCAGCGCGGCGAGCGCGGTGTCGGCGGCCACCGGGTCGTCCAGCAGCGCGGTGACCAGGGCGGTGGGCACCACCCAGCCGTCCCCGGGCTGGGCGTCGATCATCCGCAGCTCCAGGTGGCCGCGCGGGCGCACCGGCGGGAACAGGGTGGTGCAGTGGTAGGCCAAGTCGTCCAGCGTGGGCGGGCGTTCGCCGCGGCCGCGGGTCCAGTCCCGGAAGGTCAGACCGGGCGGGGCGGTCCACGGAAGCCCCTCCGGCCTTTGCACGCAGAGGACTTGGGCGTCCAGCACGTACTGTGCCCAGGCCTCCCGCGGGTCGCCGTGATCCGGCTCCGGGGCGAGGGTGCGGGTCGGGTCCATCCGGGACCAGACGGTCTGCCGGGTGGACCGGTGGCCGGTCGGCTTTCCGTCCAGGAGGGGGGAGTTGGCGAAGGCGGCGACCAGGACGGGGCCCAGCAGATGGACCAACCGCCACCGTCGCCCGACCGCGTGCGGACCGGCCGCGTCGCCGGCGTCCAGGCACACCTGGACGGAGGCGGTTCCGGTCATCATGACCCGGCCCCAAGGGCCGGCCGAGTCGAAGAAACGCTCCATCGCGAGGTAGCGGGGATGGTCCAGCACCATGCGGCGGGGGCGGGCCTGCGGGTCCGTCCCGGTGCCGGTGAGGCGGAGGCCCTGGGCCGCGAAGGCGGCCCGCAGGGCGGTGAGGTCGCGTCGGGTGTCCTCGACGCAGGCGAGGAGGCCGGTGGCGGGCGGGGAGCTGAGCTCTACCTGTCCGCCGGGTTCGAGCGTGAGGCGCGAACCGGAGGGGAGCGAGGTGCCGTCCGGGCCGCCGAGGGGCAGCGATTCCAGTGCGGCGTGGAGCAGTTCCGGCGGTACGGGCCGGCCGGGACATCGGTCGTCATGGACGAACCACTCGACCTCGACGCCCACCAGACGGGGCGGTCCGATCTTGAAACAGACGCCCGACACGTGGCTGCGCGCCCCCGATTCGGTCAACGGGGTCACCCCGGTCGGGGGTGGTGGTGCGCTCTGCCGGTCGGGCGGAGTGGTGCGGGATATCGGTATCACCGGACTCACCATCCTCGGGATCACGATTGCGGCCCGGTCTACCCTGCCCAGTCTGCTACGGAGCATGCGGGGGCGCTCCGCAAATATCGCGTGAATGTTCGTCTTCGCAGGTCAGGGGCGTGGCGAACGGGTGAATGAGGGGGTTTTGAGGATGGTCGGGCGGGGGTCCCGGCGGGGGTCCGCGGGCGTATGCGACACCGGCACATGCCCGGGTCACGGCCCGGTCCGCCCCGGCGGCCGCGGCGGGTCCGCGGCCGTGGTCACAACCGGTCCAGCCGGGCCAGGACGGTGTCCAGCACCCGGCCGGGCAGGGCGTAGTTGAGCCGCAGCGCGCCGGCACCGCCCGGGCCGAACTCGGCGCCGTCGGAGGCCTCCAGGCCGCAGCGCGCCAGCAGCGCGGCGCGGGCGTCGCCCGCGGGCAGGCCGAGGGCGGCGGCGTCCAGCCAGAGCAGGTAGGAGGCCTGCGGGGCGGAGCGGACGGCGGGGCCGAGCCGGTCGGTCAGCCGGGTGCGGGCGGCGACGAGGTGGGCGAGCAGGGCGTCCAGCCAGGGGCCGCCCGCACCCAGCGCGGCCCGCTGCACGGTCTGTTCCAGCAGGCCGCCCTCCCAGAGGCCGTAGTCGGCCAGCGCCACGGTGAACCGCGCGCGCAGCGCCGGGTCGGGGACGAGGACGAAACTGCTGGGGATGCCGGAGCAGTTGAAGGTCTTGCCGACGGAGTTCAGGGTCACGACGGAGGACCGGTGCGCCGGCTCGGCCGTGGTCACGGCGACGGGGTGGTGGTGGCCGGGGTGGGTGAGGTCGCCGTGCACCTCGTCCGAGACCAGCAGTGCGCCGCTCTCCGCGGCCCAGGCGGCCAGGCCGCGCACCGCGCCGCTCGGCCACACCCGGCCGGAGGGGTTGTGCGGACTGCTCAGCAGCACGGCGGCGGCCGGGCGGGGGAACGGGCCGGGCGGCAGCCGGTAGCCGCCCGGGGCCGGGCGCAGCGGCAGCTCGTGGTGGGGGAGGCGCATGGCGCGGCAGAGCTGGGCGAAGCCGCTCCACTCGGGGGTGGGGAGGAGGACGGGGGCCTGCGGCCGGATGGTCTCCAGCAGGATGCGGAGCGCGGTGCGGGGGCCGCAGGGCAGCAGCAGGACCCAGTCGGGGTCGACCTCGACCCCGTGCCGGGCGCGGTACCAGTCGGCGACCAGGGTCCGTCCGGTGGGGTCGCAGACGGTGTAGCCGTACGCGCGGTGGCGGGCCCGCGCCGCCAGCGCCTCGGCGACGGCGGGCGGTCCGGGCAGGTCCATGTCCGCGAGGCCCATCGGGATCACCCCGGGGGCGTCGGCCCGGGCCCACTTGCTGCTGCCGGTGCCGGTGCGGTCGAAGGGGGTGTCGAAGTCGAACGAGGGGGCGGGTGCCGGGGCGGTGGAGGCGGTGGGGGCGGGTGCGGGGGTCGGCGGGCGGCGAACAGATGACAGCTGATGAAATCTGTCATCCGTTCGCCGAAAGTCGTCGTCTGTCATCTGTTCGCCGTCCCTCGTCCGCCGCCGCCCGCCAGGTAGCCCGCGAGTCCGCGGCGGCCCCGGTGCATCATCACCGCGTGGTTGGCCCGGAACAGCGGGTGCAGCGGCAGGGCGAGGCGCCGCAGCAGGGTCTTGCCGGGCCGGGTGTCCTCCTCGAACAGCACCCGGCATCCGGTGCCCGGCCCGTCCGCCGTGACGGTGAACCGCGACCACCCGTCGAGGTCGCCCCGCATCGCCGCCTCCAGCACTCCGGCGGCCGGGTCGCGCCGCCGGGCCTCCAGGCCGACCACCAGCCGGTACGGCAGCAGCGCGCGGATCACCACGTCGCCGGACTCCGCGCCGGTCTGCCGGACCTCCCGGATCTCCGGCCACCACAGCGGGTAGCTCCGGACGTCCTCCAGGGCCGCGTACACCGCCGCCGCCGGTGCGGTGAGCCGCCACACGCCCCGGAACCGGTAGTGGTTGGGATCCACGGGCCCACCCTAACCGTCCGTACCCGCCGCCCGGGTGGCGAACGGCGGTGAACGGCGGTGAACCGTGGCGAACGGCGGTGAACGGCCGCCGAGTTGGCCCGGTCTCCGCCGGGTCCCGCCGCCCGGCCCTGGTCGGAATGTCGTGAATACCCGGTAAATCCCGGGCGAAGAACGCCACTCCGGGGAAGGGGGCACTCCGCTTGCACCCGTTCGGGGTGCGGGGGAGGATCTTGTGTGCTTGTAGTCTCATGAGTCACGGCAGCACTTCCCGGCGCTGCCCCCGGAAGCGGAGTGAAGGAGTCACGGGCATGCGGCGACCGAGCTGGGTACCGGAAGGTACGGACCTGGACAAACCGAACGCCGCACGGGTCTACGACTACTACCTCGGGGGCTCCCACAACTTCGAGGTCGACCGGGAGATGGCCCGCAGGGCGATGGAACTGTGGCCCGAGCTGCCCCAGATCATGCGCTCCAACCGGGCCTTCCTGCGCCGGGCCGTGGCCTTCCTCGCCGAGCGCGGGGTCAGCCGCTTCCTGGACATCGGCTCCGGCATCCCCACCTTCGGCGCCGTGCACGAGATCGCCCGCGCGATCCGCCCGGAGGCCGAGGTGGTCTACGTGGACCGCGACCCGGTCGCCGTGGCCCACAGCCGCCTGCTGCTCGAGGACGACCCCCACAGCGCCGTCGTCCAGGCCGACCTGCGCGACGTCGAGGACCTGCTGGACCGTCCCGAGGTGGCCGGTCTGCTGGCCGCGGGCGAGCCGGTGGCCGTTCTGCTGGTGGCCGTCGCCCACTTCGTCAGCGACGACGAGGACCCCTGGAAGCTGATCGCCACGGTCCGCGACCGCCTCCCCGCCGGCAGCGCCCTGGTGCTGTCGCACGCCGCGCTGGAGGCCCGCCCGGACCAGGCCGAGGACCACCAGGAGCTCTACCGGAGGACCCCGACCCCGCTGACCATGCGCACCCGTGAGCAGGTCACCGCGATGTTCACCGGCTTCGACCTGGTCGAACCGGGTGTGGTCCACCTGCCGCAGTGGCGCCCCGACCAGCCGGGCACCGTCGGCGAGCACCCCGAGCGGATCGCCGGGGTGGCGGGCGTGGGGTTCCGCCCTTGAGCGGTCGCGCCGGGAGGGCAACCGACGGCCGCGCGCCCCGCGCGGCGGCCGCCGGGCGCCCGGTCCTGCGCGCTACCGGCGCGACCGTGCCCCGGCCCGGTGCCGGTGCCGCTGTCGGTGCCACCGGGGCGGTCCGATGAACGGCACGGGCCCGACGAGCGGCGCGGGTCCGACGAGCGGCACGGGCCCGCTGGCAGGACCGGGCCGGGGGAGCGGACCGGAGCGTGAGCCCGGCGCGGTCCCGGCGGGCGGCAGTGCCGAGCGGTTCCACGAGGCCTGGTCCCGGCTGCTCTCCGCCGACCACGGCATCGCCGTCGCCCCCGGTCTGCTCGGCCGGTTGGTCGCCCGCACCGCCGCGCTGCTGCACCGCGCCCAGCAGGGCGACCCCTTCGAGCCGGCGCTGGCCGCCCGGGTCGGTGCCGAACTGGTCGACGCGCACTTCACCGACCCGGTCCTGCTCGCCCGCGCCGTCGAACTGCTCCAGGCCCAGCCGGTCCACGACGGCCGCGGCCCCGCCCTCACCGGCGCCTTCGCGGCCGGCTGGGCGAACGCCCTGCGCGAGCGCACGCTCAGCGAGCAGGAGGCGATCCGCACCGCCGCCGACGCCGCCCGCAAGGAGGCCGAACGCGCGCTGCGCGAGTCCGAGGCCCGGTTCCGCGCCCTGTTCGAGAGCGCCGCGATCGGCATCGCCATCGGCGACACCGACGGCAACATCCTGGCCGTCAACAAGGCCGTGCAGGAACTGTTCGGAGCGGGGCCGGAGGACATGGTCGGCCGCCGGGTCGACGACCTCGTCCACCCCGAGGACACCCCCGGCGTCTGGGAGGCGTACGAGGAACTGATCGGCGGCAAGCGGGAGTACTTCCAGTTCGACAAGCCGTACTACCGCCAGGACGGCGAGGTGGTCTGGACCCACCTGACCGTCTCGCTGATCCGCGACGACGACGGCGCCCCGCAGTACCAGGTCGCGATGCTGGAGGACGTCACCGACCGCTACCGGCTCCAGGAGCGGCTGCGCCACCAGGCCACCCACGACCCGCTGACCGGCCTGCCCAACCGCGCCGCCTTCTTCGAGCGGCTGGAGAAGCTGTTCGAGGAGCCCGAGCCGGGCGCCCGCTTCGGTCTCTGCTACGTCGACCTCGACGGTTTCAAGATCGTCAACGACAGCCTCGGCCACGACATGGGCGACCAGCTGCTGGCCGCCGTCGCCGCCCGGCTGAAGGCCGCCCTCACACCCCTCGGCCACCTGGTCGCCCGGCTCGGCGGCGACGAGTTCGTGGTCCTGCTGGAGAACTGCCGCGGTGAGCAGGAGGCGGTGGCCGCCGCCCGGACCGTGCTCAAGGCACTGGCCGGACCGGTGCTGATCGGCGACCACAAGCTCGCCGTCGGCGCCAGCGTCGGCGTGCTGGAACGGCGGGTCTCCACCACCACCCCCGGCGCCGCCGTCCGGGCCGCCGACCTGACGCTGTACCGCGCCAAGGAGGCCGGCCGCGGCCGCTGGACGCTGTTCGACCCCAAGGAGAACGCCCGCGCGGTCAGCCGCTACGCGGTGTCGGTCCGGATGCCGGCCGCCCTGGACCGCGGCGAGTTCTTCATCGACTACCAGCCGCTCTACCGGCTCGCCGACGGCCGGATGGCCGCCGTGGAGGCGCTGGTGCGCTGGCGCCACCCGCAGCTCGGCGTGCTCGGCCCGGACGAGTTCGTCACCACCGCCGAGGAGACCGGGCTGATCATGCCGCTCGGCCGCTGGGTGCTGGAGCAGGCCTGCGGCCAGGCCGCGGAGTGGATCAAGCGGTACGGTGACGCCGCGCCGCAGCTCAACGTCAACCTGGCGGTACGGCAGGCGCGCAGCGCCGCGCTGGTGACCGACCTCGGCCGGATCCTGGACAGCACCGGTCTGGACCCGGCCCGGCTGCAGCTGGAGATCACCGAGTCGACCGTGGTCGGCCCCGAGGACGAGGCGCTGCGCACCCTGCACGGGCTGGTCGACCTCGGCGTCTCGTTGGCGGTCGACGACTTCGGCACCGGCTGGTCCAACCTCGCCTACCTGCGCGACCTGCCGGTCTCCGGGCTGAAGATCGCCGGCTCCTTCGTCGGCGACCTGCACGACCCGGCCAAGGACGGGGCCACCGGCTGGCGGATCGTCAGCGGGCTGGTGTCCATGGCGCACACGCTCGGGCTCAACGTCACCGCCGAGGGCGTGGAGACCCGCAAGGACGCGGAGCGGCTGCGCGACATGGGCTGCGACTGGGCGCAGGGCTGGCACTTCGGCCGGCCGGTGCGGCCCGTCGAGATCGCCCGTCGGATCGTCGAGGAGCCGGCGGGGCGCCCGGTCGGGACGGAGTGACCTCCGGTCCGCCGGCTCGGCCGTGAACTCCCGCCGTGGCAGCGGTGTTGCGGGCCCGGGAGCGTGAACGTCCGGTCGTGCCGGTGAGGTTGTCCCCAGCGGCCCCGAACGGCCCTTCGTGGCAGGACTGTTCCGTTCCGGCAAGCGTTCCGGAACCGTTCCGGAAAGCGCCCGGCACCCCTGCCCGACATGCGGGATGATGACGCGTCGACATCACCACCCGGCACCGGTGCGACCGTGGCGCGGCCTTCGCACCGGCCCGGGGGAGCGGGGAGGGGAACGCCGCGATGGGCGCAACGGAGGACGCCGGCCCGGCCGAGGAGAGCCGGTCCCAGGGGCGGCCCGGAGAGCCGCCGCGGACCAGGGTGGACTGGGGTTCGCGGGAGCGGGGTTCGCGGTTCCGGGGGTCGTGGGACCGGCGGCGCGGGGCGCGGGGCGGTGCGGGCGGCGGTGCGGAGCCCGTCGGGGAGCCCGGTGCGGACCGGCCGTCGCGGCTCGGGGCCGAGCGGCCCGGCGGGGTGGACCCGGAGGCCGCGACCCGACGCCTGCCGGGCCCCCGGCATGATCCGGAGGCCGCGACCAGGCGGGTGCCCGGCCCCCGGCGCGGCCCGGAGGCCGCGACCAGGATCCGGCCGGGTGCCCCCGGGCGGTTCGACCCGGAGGCCGCCACCGAGGCGGTACGGCCCCGGCCCCGACCGGCGGGCGGCCCGCCGTCCTGGCAGGACCGCATCGGTCCGGGACCGGGTACGAACGGCGGCCCGGGGCCGGGCGCGCACGGTGTGAACGGCGCGAACGGCGCGCACCGTGCGAACGGCGTGCACCGTGCGAACGGCGTGAACGGCGCCCACGGGGAGGACGGCGCGCACGGCGTGGACGGCTTCCCGGACGCCCTCCGCGAGCGCTTCACCCCGCTGGGCCGGGCGGGCGCGGGCTCCGAGGGCACCGTCTGGTACGTCCGCCGCACCGACGGCGGCGCCGACGCGGCGGTCAAGGTGGCCGTCGCCGGCCAGCCGATGGACCACGACCTGCTCGACCACCTGCGCAACGACGGCTTCCGCCGGCACGTCCCGCACCTGATCGACTTCGGGCGGGTCCGCCACGACGGCGCTCCGGTCGACTGGGTGGCGATGGAGTACCTGCCGGTCACCCTCTCCGCGCACGTCGCGCAGCTGCACCGGAACGGCGCCCACACCGACCCGCGGACCACCGAGCAGATCGTCTACGAGCTGGTCTCGCTGCTGGAGTTCTGGCAGCGGAGGATCCAGCGCAACCCGCTGGACTTCAAACCGGCCAACATCCTGGTCCGCCCCGGCCGCGGCCCGGGGGAGTTCGTGATCGCGGACTTCGGCGGCGTCGACCGGCTCACCGACAGCCGTCGCTTCACCTCGGCGATGATGGTCACCGTCGCCTACATGGCCCCCGAACAGCTGGCCGGCAAGAACCACGAGGCCGGGCCCTGGTGGGGGCTCGGCAACGTGCTGTACGAACTGTTCGTCGGCCGCCCCCGGTTCGTCGGCCCGGACGGTGAGCCGGCCGCCGACCACGACCTGGAGCTGGAGCTGGTCATGGGTGAGGAGGTGGACCTCGCCGCCGTCACCGACCAACGCCAACTGCTGCTGCTCCAAGGCCTGTTCACCAAGAAGCCGGAGGACCGCTGGACCGCCCCGGAGGTCCGCAGCTGGCTGGCCGGCGGCAGCCCGGAGGTGATCCGGCGCCGTCCGCAGGCCCGGCGGCCGATCACCTTCCTCGGCGACCCGTTCACCGATCCGGCCCGGCTCGCCGAGGTGCTGCTGCGCAACTCCGGTGCCGCGGCCCGCTGGTTGGCGGCGGTCGGGGCGGAGCGGTTGCGCGACTGGCTGCGCGACGAGGTCACGGACTCCGTGTTCGACCTGCACCACCTCACCGACGTGGTCCGGGCGCCGGGCTCCCGGCGCGAGGCCGTGGCCGGTGTCGCGGTGCTCGCGCTCGGCGCCGCGTACGCCCCGTCGGCGGTCCCGCACTACCGGGACCGCCCGGTCGACCCGGCCGGACTGGAACGCATCGTCACCGAGCCGGACGGCGCCGCGTTCATCGACGAACTGGTCCGCGGCGGCGCCCCGGCCCTCGCCGCGCGCTACGACTGCTTCCACCCCGAGTGCTACGGCGAGCACTGCGCGCGGCTGCTCGCGCTGGCCGCCCTCCCGGACGTGCTGGCCGAGGTGGAGCGCACCGCCCGCACCGTCGGAGGCGGTCGGCGCGGCGACGGCGGGCTCAGCCCGGAGGAGCGGGAGGAGGCGCACCGGCTGGCGGTCTGGCTGAGCATCCGCCCCGAGGAGCGGTACCGGGTGCTCGGCCGGCTCTCCCCGCTGCCCACCGCGCTGCACCGACTGCCGCTGCCCGCACGGGTGTCGGAGCTCGCCGCGGTGGTCGCGGCCACCGTGCTGGACGGGGCGCTGACGGCGGGTGCGGGGGTCCGTACGGCGGCGCGCGCGGCGGCCCGGCGGCCGGTGCCCGACCCGGCGGCGGCCACCCCGCGGGAGGTGGTGCGCCGTCGCTGGTCGGCGCTGCGGCGGCGGGCGGTGGGGGCCGACCCCGAGCAGGTCGCGGGGCGGGCGGCGATGGTGGCCGCGGAGGCACTGCGGCGGCGCGGCCGGGGCCGGGTGGAGCGCCCCGAGCCCGAGCCCGGCCCGGGCGTGCTGCAGCAGGGCGGGACCCGGGCCGGGCGGGCGGCGGCCCGGCTGTGGCGGGAGCGGCGTCGGCGGCCCCCGGTGGACTGGGCGGCCCGGCTGCGGCTGTGGTGGCCGTACGCCCGCACCATGCTGCCGCGCCGGGCGGCGGCGGTCGCGCTGCTGGTGCTGGGCTTCGGGCTGCTGCTCTGGGCGGGGGCGGTGCTGCGCTACCCGATCGAGGCGGGGCACCAACTCGACCTCTCACCCGGCCTGTTCGGCGGGCGGCTGCATCTCGCGGGGCAGCACGCGGCCGAGCAGGTGGTCGGCCGGCTCGGCGCGGCCTTCACGGCGGCCGCCGTGCTCGCGTTCTTCCCGGCGCCGGTCGGTCTCGGCGCGGCCCTGGCGACGGGTGCGGGCGCCTTCGCGATCGGCTACCTGCGGCTCGGGCCACCGATGACGGCCCTGGAGGCGCCGCGGCCGGTGGCCGAGCGGGTGGTCATGTTCGAGGGCGGGATGGGGAGTTGGTCCGGAATCGCGGCGGTGGTGGCGATCGTGGCGGCGCTCGTGCTGACCGAGCGGGCGGCGAACCGGCTGCTCAGGCCCGCCCAGGCGGCCCGGGCGCGGGTCCGGGAGGCCTGGCGGGACCTCGACCGGCGCGCGGCGCGGGCGGCCCGGGTCGCGGGGCAGCCGGTGCCGGACGGCGCCGGGGGAGGTGCGGGTGCGGCCGGCGGCCCCGGGAAGTGGCGTACCGGCGGTGCGGGGACCCGGGACCGGCTGCGGTTCGCGCTCGCCGGCACCGGAGTGCTGCTGCTGTTGCTGTGGGCGGTGGTGGAGGTGCGGCTCGCGGCCACCGGGGTGCACCGGACCCCGGAGTCCTGGGGGACGGGGCAGACCGGCGCGGCGTACCAGGCGGGGTTCGTCCTCCTGCTGGCGGCGGTGTCGCTGCTGAGCACCCTCGGGACGCCGGTCACCGCGCGCGTCCTGTTCATCGGTTGGATCCTCGGCACGCTGCTCCTGGGTGCCTGGCCCGGAGCGCTGGGACCGGTCGAGGCGCTGCGGATCCCGGTGTTCGAGGGGGTGTTCGGCGCGGTCGCGGGCTGGTGGGGGCACGGGGCCTTCTGGGCCGCGCTGTTCGTGGCGCTGCCGCTGGCGGCATACGGGGTGCTGCGGATGATGCGGGGGAGGGGGATGACAGCCGACAGCTGACAGATGACAGCCAACAGATTTCGTTATCTGTCATCTGTCGGCTGTCGCACATCTGTCAGTCGTTGTCCGACATCTGAACGCGGCCGGCCGTCGTCCTCAGCCCACCAGTCGGGAGAGCGCGATCGAGTGCCCGGTCCGCTCCACCTTCGCCGTCAGGTACCGGACGTTGCTCGCGGACAGATGGACGCCGGTGGGCACCCGGTGTCGGACGGTCATCCCGAGCTCGGCCAACTGGGCGGCCTTGTCCGGGTTGTTGCTCAGCAGGTCGATGCCGTCGACGCCGAGCGCGGCGAGCATCTGCGCGGCCGCGGTGTAGTCCCGGCCGTCCTCGGGCAGGCCCAGCGCGGTGTTGGCGTCGTACGTGTCCAGCCCGGAGTCCTGGAGGGCGTACGCGTCGAGCTTGTTGTACAGCCCGATGCCCCGGCCCTCCTGCCGCAGGTACAGCAGGTAACCGCCGGCCTCGGCGATCCGCTCCACCGACTCGCGCAGCTGCGGGCCGCAGTCGCAGCGGTCCGAGCCGAAGACGTCGCCGGTCAGGCACTCGGAGTGCAGGCGCACCAGCGGGGTCCCGCCGTCCGGGACCGTGCCGAGGGCGAGCGCCAGGTGTTCGGCGCCGTCGGCGAGGTCGTGGAAGGTGAAGACCTCCGCCTCGGCCCGGTAGCCGTCGGGGAAGGTCAGCGGGATGCGCACGTGTGAGCGCACGGTGGCGGAGCCGGGCTGAGGCATGGACGGGCCTCCGTCGATCGGGGGTGGACCTGGCCGGATCGCGGGGATCCCGGTCCATCCGGATGGATCCGGGTGGTTCAGGTAGGTCAGGTGCTTCGGGTGGTTCGGGAGTCGACCGTACTCGGTTGTTCCAATTTGAACAACTGCTTACTGCCGGTGACCGGCTCGACCACGGAGGCGGACAACGCCCCGCCGGCCCCGCCTGTTCCCGCCCCGCGTTCCAGCATGTGGAAGGAATGGGAGCCGAGGTGTGGACACTGCGAGACTGCGTCCCGTTTCCTGGGCACGGGAACGCCTCGCGCACGACCACCGACGACCACGGAAGGTCCTGATCAGATGCCCTCGAACCGCGCCACCACCCCCTCCCCCGCCACCCCCTCCGCCCGGCCCCGCTTCGACGCCGAACAGCGCGCGATCGAGACGCTCTACGCGGAGGTGGTCCGCCGCAACCGTGGCGAGACGGAGTTCCACCAGGCCGTCCACGAGGTGCTGGAGACCCTGGCCCCGGTGCTCGCGCACCGCCCCGAACTCCTCGACGCCCGGATCATCGAGCGGATCTGCGAGCCCGAGCGGCAGCTGATGTTCCGGGTGCCGTGGACGGACGACGCCGGTGACATCCACGTCAACCGCGGCTTCCGGGTGGAGTTCAGCAGCGCCCTCGGCCCGTACAAGGGCGGTCTGCGCTTCCATCCGTCGGTGAACCTCGGCATCGTCAAGTTCCTCGGCTTCGAGCAGATCTTCAAGAACGCGCTCACCGGGCTGGCGATCGGCGGCGGCAAGGGCGGCTCGGACTTCGACCCCAAGGGCCGTTCGGACGCCGAGATCATGCGGTTCTGCCAGTCCTTCATGACCGAGCTGCACCGGCACCTCGGCGAGCACACCGACGTGCCGGCCGGTGACATCGGCGTCGGCGGCCGCGAGATCGGCTACCTGTTCGGCCAGTACAAGCGGATCACCAACCGTTACGAGGCCGGCGTGCTCACCGGAAAGGGCCTCGGCTGGGGCGGCGCCCAGGTCCGGACCGAGGCCACCGGCTACGGCTGCGTGCTGTTCACCGCCGAGATGCTGCGCAGCCGGGGCGAGGACCTGGACGGGCGCCGGGTGATCGTCTCCGGCTCCGGCAACGTCGCCGTGTACGCGATCGAGAAGGCCCAGCAGCTCGGCGCGACCGTGGTCACCTGTTCCGACTCCTCCGGCTACGTGGTGGACGAGAAGGGCATCGACCTGGAACTGCTCAAGGAGGTCAAGGAGGTCCGGCGGGGCCGGATCGCCGAGTACGCCGAACTGCGCGGCAGCCACGCGCGGTTCGTCGAGGGGCCGGGCGTGTGGAGCGTGCCCGGGGACGTCGCGCTGCCCTGCGCCACCCAGAACGAGCTGACCGAGGCCGACGCGCTCGCCCTGGTCCGCAACGGCGTGCTGGCCGTCGCCGAGGGGGCCAACATGCCGACCACCCCCGAGGCGGTGCGGGTCCTCCAGGAGGCCGGGGTCGCCTTCGGGCCGGGCAAGGCGGCCAACGCGGGCGGCGTCGCGACCAGTGCGCTGGAGATGCAGCAGAACGCCTCGCGCGACTCCTGGACCTTCGAGCGCACCGAGGAGCGGCTGGCCGGGATCATGACGCACATCCACGACTCCTGCTTCACCACCGCCGAGCGCTACGGGCACCCGGGCGACTACGTGGTGGGCGCGAACATCGCCGGCTTCGAACTGGTCGCCGACGCGATGCTGGCTCAGGGCCTGGTCTGATCCCGGGGCCTGCGGCCGGCCGCGGAGCGAACGCCGCCTGCCCGATGCCCGCTTGCCCGTTGCCCGCCTGTCCGTTGCCCGCCTGTCCGACGGACGCCTGCCCACGGGTACCCGACCGCGGCGGGCACCGATTGTCGGGTGCGGCAGGGTGGGTCCTTCCTACGGTGGTGATCAGCAAGGGAAGGACGGGGTGGACGTGCTGGAGCACCTGAACCGGGCGATGGAGCACATCGAACGGGACCTGGAGCAGGAGATCGACGTGGCCGAACTGGCGCGGATCGCGATGACGTCGGAGTACCACTTCCGGCGGCTGTTCTCGATGCTCGCCGGAATGCCGCTGTCGGAGTACGTCCGGCGCCGGCGACTGACCGTCGCCGGGGCCGAAGTACTGGACGGCGGGCGGACGTTGCTCGACATCGCGGTCCGGTACGGCTACACCTCGGGGGAGGCGTTCGCCCGGGCGTTCCGGGCGATGCACGGGGTCGGCCCCGGGGAGGCCCGGCGCGACGGTGCGGCGCTCATCTCCCAACCCCGGATGTCCTTCCGACTCATCGTGGAGGGAAGCAGCAGCATGGAGTACCGGATCATCGAGAAGCCGGACTTCCGGATCGTCGGCCGGAAGGCCCGGGTGCCCCTGATCTACCAGGGCGTCAACCCGCACATCGCCGACTTCATCAAGGGACTCGGCGCGGAGACCGTCGAGCGGATCACGGCGCTGACCGCCGAGGACCCGCTCGGCATCGTGTCGGTGACGGACGACTTCTCGCCCAACCGGGAAGAGGGGTCCGAACTGGACTACTGGCACGCGGTGGTGGCGCGTGAGGGCGCCGTCGTCCCGGCGGACCTGGAGGTGCTGCACGTCCCGGCCGGGACGTGGGCGGTGTTCACCAACAGCGGCCCGTTCCCGCAGGCGTTGCAGGAGATGTGGGGGGACACCTACAGCCAGTGGTTCCCGTCCAACCCGTACGAGACCCGGCCGGGGCCGGAGCTCCTGCAGACCCGTTTCGTGCCGGGGACGGGTGACGCGGAGGCGGAGCTCTGGCTGCCGGTGACCCGGATCCCGCGCGGCTGAGCTGCGGGTCCGGTCGGTCGGCCATGGCTGACAGATGACAAAGGACAGATAACAGATTTCATCATCTGTTATCTGTCCTTTGTCATCTGTCGCCCGTCACCCGTCGGCTCTCGGCCGTCGGTCGCCCCGGTCACCCCCGTTCGGCCCACCGGGCCCGCCCCGGTCGGCCCCGCCCCGCATGCTGGGACGGGGGTGGCCGGGGCGGGGGCAGTAGCCCGAGAGCCCCGGGAGTCCCGACAGCCCCTGAGAGCCAGGAGCCATGAAGCAGACCTCCGTCACCACCAACGCCCCCTGCTGGGTCGAGCTGGGCACCGACGACCCGCCCGCCGCCCGGACCTTCTACGCCGAACTCTTCGGCTGGCGCCCGGAGAGCGACGCACGCCCCGAGTCCGAGGGCTCCACCCGGATGCTCCTGGGCGAGGCGCCGGTCGCCGCCGTCGGCCCGCGCTACGCGCCGCAGCAACCGACCGCCTGGACGGTCGCCTTCGCGGTCACCGACGCCGACGCCACGGCGGCGAGGGTCGAGGCGGCCGGTGGCACGCTCCGGAAGGAGCCGACGGACGCCCCCGAGCACGGCCGCTTCTCGGTGGCCGCCGACCCGTCCGGTGCCGTGTTCATCCTTTGGCAGGCCCGCGCCTTCAAGGGCGCCGGGGTGTTCAACGAGCCCGGCTCGCTCGGCTGGGTGGAACTGGCCACCCGGGACGCGGCCGCCGCGACCGCTTTCTACCCGAAGGTCTTCGGCTGGTCCGTCGCCCCCGGCGAGCACTACACCCAGTGGGGCCTGGAGGGCCAGGACTTCGGCGGCATGCTGGTGATGGACGACGGCTTCCCGCCCGAGGTGCGGCCGCACTGGCTGCCGTACTTCGCGGTCGGCGACGCCGACAACACGGTCGGCCGGGCGGTCGCGATGGGCGCGGACGTGCTGATGCCCGCCGTCTCGATGGCGGGCGGCCGGCGGATCGCCGTGCTGCGCGACGCCCAGGGCGCGGTGTTCGGCATCTACCGTGACGGCGCCGAGCACTGATCCGAGGCCGGCCCGCCGCCGTCCGACCCGTCCGACCTGTCCGGCCCGCCCGGCCCGCCCGGTCCGTCCGGCCCGTCCGTGCTCCGGAGGCCGCGCGAGGGGCCGCGCGAGCGCCACGCCGCCACCGCCGCGCCGGCCGTGACCAGCAGTGCGCCCAGCGGCACCACGTCGCCGATCCGGTCGTACCAGGTCAGCGTCCCCGGCGCGGTGAGCGGCAGCCGTACGGTCAGGGCGCCGGTGCGGTCGGTACCGAGCCGGGCCAGCTGCCGGCCCTGGGCGTCGAAGGCGGCGGAGACCCCGGTCAGCGAGGCCTGGACGGCCGGACGGCCGGTCTCGGCGGCCCGGATCGCCGCCAGTGAGACGTGCTGCTCGGGCGCCCAGGTGTGCTGGAAGGTCGAGGTCGAGGACTGGTAGACCAGCACCCGGGCGCCGTCCCGGGCCGCGGTGCGCGCCATGTCCGGGAAGGCCGACTCGAAGCAGATCAGCGCCCCGACCGGCAGCGGCCGACCCTCGCGGTCGGTGGCGGGCAGGACGTGGAAGGCGGTGCCGGGGGCCCGGTTCTCGCCCGCGGCCCGGCTGACCCCGGCGATCCAGCCGAGCACCGGCCGCAGCGGGATGTACTCACCGAACGGCACCAGCCGGATCTTGCGGTAGCGGTCCACCACCCCGGCCGGGGAGACCAGCACCGCGTCCTTGGAGATCCGCCCGTCGGCCTTTCGGGCGTCCTCCCCGGCGATCACCTCGGCGCCGGTGGTGGCGGCGAGCCGGCGGAGCGTGTCCAGGGCGGTCCGGTCGCGGTCCAGGTCGGCGGTGGTGCTGCTCTCGCCCCACACCACCAGGTCCACCGGCTGCCCGACCAGGTCGGTGGTGGCCCGCGCGCTCGCGTCGAAGCGGGCCTGCGGGTCCTCGATGACGCCGGGCTGGACCAGGGCCGCCGTCACCGCCCCGGCACCCACCGGCGCCGGTCGCAGCGCGAACAGCACCGGACCGGCGGCCAGCACCAGGACGGCCACCAGCGCCGCGACGGCCCGGGGCCGCCGGTGCACCGACGTCAGCACCACCAGCACTCCGGTGTTGACGGCCGCCACCGCCGCGCTGACCAGCCAGATCCCGCCCGCCGAGGCGAGCCCCAGGATCGCCGGGTGCTGCCACTGGGTGGCGCCGAGCAGGGCCCACGGCCCGCCGAGCGCGTGCCAGGACCGCGCGTACTCGGCGCTCACCCAGACCGCCGGGACGACCAGCAGGGCGAGCAGGGCCCGACGGGTGGTCAGCGGCGGGCGCAGCAGGCGGTGCACGGTGTAGCCGACCGGCGCCTGGAGCGCCCCGAACAGCACCGCGAGCAGTGGCAGGGCGGGCCCGACGGACGGCACCAGCCAGTACATCGCGGTCAGGATGAACCCCGCCCCGAACCACCAGCCGCGCACCGCCGCCTCCCGCCCCGACGGCGCCCGCTGCATCAGCAGCAGCCCGGGGACGAGCGCGACCCAGGCCAGCCAGGCCTGCCCCGGTGCCGGGAACGCCACCACCGGTACGGCGCCGGCCGCCAGCGCCCCGATCCGTGCCCGGTAGCGCAGGCGCCGCGGCGCGCGCGGCTCCGGTTCCTCCGGGCGAGCCGTGCTCGGGGCTGGGGCGACGGGACCGCTGCGGCGCGACATGCCCCGTATTGTCCGCTCGGGCGCGGCGCGGTGCCAGATGGCGGCACGCCAGGTTGACGCGGGTCATCGGCACCGGCCCGGCCATCGGCACCGGCCCGGTCGTCGACACCAGCCCGGGCACCGGCACCTGCCCGGTCGTCCGCAAGGGCCCGGTCATCGGAACGACCAGACCGAACCCGAACCCGAACCCGAACCCGCCCGCGGGTGGCGCCGCCGCTCCGGACGGCGCCACCCACCGGGGCCTCAGCCCTCGTCGCCCTCCAGGTCGCCCTCGGTCTCGAGGAAGGCGGCCTGGAGCTGCTCGATCAGCTGCGGGTCCGGCTGCTCCCACAGCCCGCGGCTCGCCGCCTCCAGCAGCCGCTCGCTGATCCCGTGCAGGGCCCACGGGTTGGCCCCCGCCAGGAACTCCCGGTTGACCGGGTCGAGGACGTACTCCTGGGTCAGCTTCTCGTACATCCAGTCCGCGACCACGCCCGTGGTGGCGTCGTAGCCGAACAGGTAGTCGACCGTGGCGGCCATCTCGAAGGCGCCCTTGTAGCCGTGGCGGCGCATCGCCTCGATCCAGCGCGGGTTGACCACCCGGGCGCGGAAGACCCGGGCGGCCTCCTCGGTCAGGGTGCGGGTGCGGACCGTCTCCGGGCGGGTCGAGTCGCCGATGTAGGCGGTCGGGGCCTTGCCGGTGAGGGCGCGCACGGTGGCCACCATGCCGCCGTGGTACTGGAAGTAGTCGTCCGAGTCGGCGATGTCGTGCTCGCGGGTGTCGGTGTTCTTCGCGGCGACGGTGATCCGCTTGTACGCGGTCTCCATCTCCTCGCGCGCCGGGCGCCCGTCCAGGCCGCGGCCGTACGCGTAGCCGCCCCACACGGTGTAGACCTCGGCGAGGTCGGCGTCGGTGCGCCAGTCCCGGCTGTCGATCAGCTGGAGCAGGCCCGCGCCGTAGGTGCCCGGGCGGGAGCCGAAGACCCGGACGGTGGCCTTGCGCTCGTCGCCGTGCACTGCGAGGTCGGCCTGGACGTGGGCGCGCACGAAGTTGTCCTCGTCCGCCTCCTCCTGGGCGGCGGCCAGGCGCACCGCGTCGTCCAGCAGGGCGACCACGTGCGGGAAGGCGTCCCGGAAGAAGCCGGAGATGCGCAGCGTGACGTCGATCCGCGGGCGGCCGAGCTCGGCCTGCGGGATCGGCTCCAGGCCGGTGACCCGGCGCGAGGCGTCGTCCCAGACCGGGCGGACACCGAGCAGGGCGAAGGCCTCGGCGATGTCGTCGCCGGCGGTGCGCATCGCGCTGGTGCCCCAGAGCGAGAGCCCGACCGAGGGCGGGTAGGCGCCGTCGTTGTCGGCCCGGTAGCGGTCGACCAGGGAGCTCGCCAGCGCCTGGCCGGTCTCCCAGGCGAGCTTGCTGGGGACGGCCTTCGGGTCGACGGAGTAGAAGTTGCGGCCGGTCGGCAGCACGTTGACCAGGCCGCGCAGCGGCGAGCCGGAGGGGCCGGCCGGGACGAAGCCGCCCTGGAGCGCGTGCAGCACGGCGTCCAGCTCGTCGGTGGTCGCGGACAGCCGCGGCACCACCTGGGTGGCGGCGAAGGCCAGCACCTCCTGGACGGCCGTCCGGACGGCCTCCGGCAGGTCGGCGGCGACCTTCTCCACCGCCTCGGGCGCCCAGTCGGCCGCCTCCATCGCCTCGACCAGGGCGCGGGCCTGCGCCTCGGCCGCGTCGGTGGCGCCGAGGGTGAGGGCCGCCTCGTCCAGGCCGAGCGCCTCGCGCAGGCCGGGCAGCGCGCTGACGCCGCCCCAGATCTGCCGGGCGCGCAGGATGGCGAGCACGATGTTGACCCGGTCGGTGCCGACCGGTGCCTGGCCGAGGACGTGCAGGCCGTCGCGGATCTGGGCGTCCTTGACCTCGCACAGCCAGCCGTCGACGTGCAGCAGGAAGTCGTCGAAGCCGTCGTCCTCGGGGCGTTCGTCCAGGCCGAGGTCGTGGTCCAGCTTGGCGGCCTGGATCAGGGTCCAGATCTGGGCGCGGATGGCGGGCAGCTTGGCCGGGTCCATCGCGGCGATGTTGGAGTGCTCGTCGAGCAGCTGCTCCAGGCGTGCGATGTCGCCGTAGGAGTCGGCGCGGGCCATCGGCGGGACGAGGTGGTCGACGAGGGTGGCGTGGGCGCGGCGCTTGGCCTGGGTGCCCTCGCCCGGGTCGTTGACCAGGAAGGGGTAGACCAGCGGGAGGTCGCCGAGGACGGCGTCCGGCCCGCACTCGGCGGACAGCGCGGCGGTCTTGCCGGGCAGCCACTCCAGGTTGCCGTGCTTGCCGAGGTGGATGACGGCGTGGGCGCCGAAGCCGCCGTCCTCCTGGGCGGCCTGGATCCAGCGGTAGGCGGCCAGGTAGTGGTGGCTCGGCGGCAGGTCGGGGTCGTGGTAGATGGCGACCGGGTTCTCGCCGAAGCCGCGCGGCGGCTGGATGAGCACCAGCAGGTTCCCGGAGCGGATCGCGGCGAGCACGATGTCGCCGTCCGGGTTCTGCGAGCGGTCGACGTACAGCTCGCCGGGGGCCGGGCCCCAGTGCTCCTCGACCTGCTCGCGCAGGCCCTGCGGGAGGCCGGCGTACCAGCGGCGGTAGTCGGCGGCGGGGATGCGGACCGGGTTGCGGGCGAGCTGGTCCTCGGTGAGCCAGTCCTGGTCGTAGCCGCCGGCCGCGATCAGGGCGTGGATCAGGGCGTCGCCCTCGTGGCCGTCGTCCTCCCCGCCGTCGGTGGCGGAGTTGAAGCCGGGCAGGGCGGAGCCGAGGTCCATGCCCTCCGCGCGCAGGCGCTCCAGCAGGCGCATCGCGCTGGCCGGGGTGTCCAGGCCGACGGCGTTGCCGACCCGGGAGTGCTTGGTCGGGTAGGCGGACAGCACCAGGGCGAGGCGGCGCTCGGCGGCCGGGACGTGCCGCAGCCGGGCGTGGCTCACGGCGGTGCCGGCCACCCGGGCGGCGCGCTCGGGGTCGGCGGCGTAGACGGTCAGGCCGTCCTCGTCCAGCTCCTTGAAGGAGAACGGGACGCTGATCAGGCGGCCGTCGAACTCCGGCACCGCGATCTGGGTGGCGGTGTCCAGCGGGGACAGGCCGTCGTCGCTGGCCTCCCACTGGGCGCGCGACCAGGTGAGGCAGAGCGCCTGGAGGATCGGGCGGTCCAGGGCGGCGAGCGCGCCGGCGTCCCAGGCCTCCTCGTCGCCGCCGGCCTGGGCGTCGGCCGGGCGGGTGCCGCCGGCGGCGAGCACGGTGGTGACGAGCGCGTCGGCCTCGCCGAGGGCGGCCAGCAGTTCGGGCTCGGCACCGCGCAGCGAGGCGCAGTAGTAGGCGCGGGCCTGCGCGCCCCGGTCCTCTATCGCCCGGCAGAGCGTCTCCACGAAGGCGGTGTTGCCGCTCATGTGGTGGGCCCGGTAGTACAGCACCGCGACGATCGGCCCCTCGGCCGTCCGGGCCTCGCGCTCCAGCGGGCCCCAGGCCGGCGCGGAGGCGGGCGGGGCGAAGCCGTGGCCGGTCAGCAGCACGGTGTCGGAGAGGAACGCGCCCAGCTCGGCCAGGTTGGCCGCGCCGCCGTGGGCGAGGTAGGCGTGCGCCTCGGCCGCGATGCCGGCCGGCACCGTGGACAGCTCCATCAGCTGGGCGTCGGGGGCCTGTTCCCCCGTCAGCACGACCACCGGGCGCGGGCCGGCCAGCAGCGCGTCCAGGCCCTCCTGCCAGGCGCGGCGACCGCCGAGCAGGCGGACCACGACCAGATCGGTGCCGTCCAGCAGCGCGGGCAGGTCCTCGGGGCTCAGCCGGGCGGGGTTGCCGAGCCGGTACGGGACCGGGCCGGTCGAAGCGCGGGCACTGAGCAGGTCGGTGTCGGACGTCGACAGCAGCAGGATCATGCGAAGGCCCTCCCGGCCTCTTCGGCGGCCAGGACGGCCGCAGTGGTGGCCGGGGGAACGGGCGCGGGCATGCGACAGCGGTGGTGCATTTCTGCCTTCCTCGGGGTCCGCGCCCCGGGCCGGTGGAGGACGGCGGGAGTTCCTGGCTCCCGCGGCCGACCGGCTTCCCGGTGAGCCGCGGTCACAGTGGCGGGACCGCACCGGGCTCGCACCGGTTTCCTCCCCTGCGCCGTCGCTGGCGGTCGGACGGCCCGCTGGGGCCGTCCGCCCTGCATCGTACGGGGTACGGCTGACCTGGGGGAGAGCCGGCTTTGCCGGGCTCGGTGCACGGGTGGGCGGCGACCCGGCGCACGGGAGCGCCCGGTGCTCCGGGTGTGATGCAGCGGACGGGGGCAAGCGATCGGATCATCTGTATGCTCGCCGCCATGCCACCGACACCCGACGCCGAAGCGCCGGGCGCCGCGGTGCCCGACCGGGGGCGCGCGGACGCCTGCCCCGGGGCGCTCCGCCTGCACACCGCCGACGACGGCGGGCTCGCGAGGGTCCGACTGCCCGGCGGGCTGCTGACGGACCATCAGGCACTGGCCCTGGCCGAGGCCGCCGAGGCCCTGGGCGACGGCGGGCTGGAGACCACCTCGCGCGGCAACGTCCAACTGCGCGGCCTGAGTCCGGACTGCGGGGCCGAACTCGCCGACCGGCTGCGCGCCGTCGGACTGCTGCCCTCGGACACCCACGAGCGGGTGCGCAACATCGTCGCCTCACCGCTGGCGGGGCTGGGTGCGACCGGGGGCGCCGACGTGCAGGCCTGGGCGCGGGACCTGGACGAGCGGCTGTGTGCGAGCGGGTGGGCGACCGGGCTGTCCGGCAAGTTCCTGTTCGCGCTGGATGACGGGCGGGGCGACGTCGCCGCGCTCGACGCCGATGTGACATTGATCGCAGGCCGGGGCGGGCCCGCGGTGCTGCGTCTCGGACGCGCCGCCGACGGGCATCCGGTCGAGCCCGGCCGGGAGGTCGCGGCGGTGCTGGACGCGGCCCGCGCCTTCCTGGACGCGCTGCGGAGCAGCGGCCGCCGGGCCTGGCACCTGCGCGAGGTGCCCGAACTGCTGGCGCCCGGCACGGTGCCGCTGCCCGCGGTCGCCGGTGCGGCGCCCGCCGTCGGCGCACTGCCCGGCGGGCTCTCGGTGGGCATGCGCTTCGGCCGGGCGAGCGCCGCGCAGTGGCGCGCGCTGGTCGCCGCCTCGGCCGGTGAACTGCGGCTGACCCCCTGGCGGGGCGCGGTGCTGCCCGGCGCCGCGGCCGACCGGCTGCCCGCGCTGGCCGCGGCCGGGTTCCGCACCGAGCCGGGCTCGGCCTGGGAGCGGGCCACCGCCTGCACCGGGCTGCCGGGCTGCGCCAGGTCGCTGGCCGACGTGCGGAGCGACGCCGCCCTGGCGCTGGAGGCGGATGCCGCCCTGGCGCCGGAGGCCGACGCCGCAGTGATGCCGGAGGCCGGGGCCGGCGGACTGCCCGTGCACTGGTCGGGCTGTGAACGGCGCTGCGGCCATCCGGCCGGGCGGTGGGTGGACGTGCTCGCCACGGGGCGCGGCTACCGGGTGACGGTGAACGGACCGGCCGCGACCGCGGGCGTTCCCGTGGACGTGAGGAACGAGGAGATGGCCGCGGCGGTCGCCGGGGCCAGGAGGACCACGAAGTGATCGAGTACGAGAAGGACGGCGCGTCCATCTACCGCCAGTCCTTTGCCACCATCCGTGCGGAGGCCGATCTGGCCGCCCTCCCGGCGGACGTCTCCCAGGTCGCGGTGCGGATGATCCACGCCTGCGGGATGACCGACCTGGTCGAGGACCTGGTGTACTCGCCCGGTGTGGTCGCCTCGGCGCGCGCGGCGCTGCGCGCGGGTGCGCCGATCCTGTGCGACGTGAACATGGTGGCCAGCGGGGTCACCCGCAAGCGGCTGCCCGCCGACAACGAGGTGATCTGCACCCTGACCGACCCGTCGGTCCCCGGGCTCGCCCGGGCGATGGGCAACACCCGCAGTGCGGCGGCCATGGAGCTGTGGCTGCCCCGACTGGAGGGCGCGGTGGTCGCCGTCGGCAACGCGCCGACCTCGCTGTTCCGGCTGCTGGAGATGATCGAGGCGGGCGCGCCGCGCCCGGCCGCGGTGATCGGGGTGCCGGTCGGCTTCATCGGCGCGGCCGAGTCCAAGCAGGCCCTGGCCGAACACCCCTCCGGCCTGGAGCACTTGGTGGTGCGCGGCCGCCGCGGCGGCAGTGCGATCGCCGCCGCCGCGATCAATGCGATTGCGAGCGAAGAAGAATGACGGACCATCAGGGCAGCGGCCTGGAGCCCCGGGGCGCGACCGGTCGGCTGTACGGTGTCGGGCTCGGCCCCGGCGACCCCTCGCTGGTGACCGTCCGCGCGGCCGAACTCATCGGCAAGGCCGACGTGGTGGCCTACCACAGCGCCCGGCACGGCCGCTCCATCGCGCGCTCGATCGCCGAACGGTACCTGACGGGTGGTCAGACCGAGGAGAAGCTGGTCTACCCGCTCACCGTCGAGACCACCGAGCACCCCGGTGGCTACCGGGGTGCGCTGGACGAGTTCTACGAGGAGGCCGCCGAGCGGCTGGCCGCCCACCTGGACGCCGGGCGCGACGTCGTCGTCCTCGCCGAGGGCGACCCGCTGTTCTACGGCTCCTACCAGCACATGCACAAGCGGCTCGCGCACCGCTACCCGACCGAGGTGGTGCCCGGCGTGACCTCGGTCAGTGCGGCGGCGGCCCGGCTCGGGCAGCCGCTGACCGAGGCCGAGGAGACCCTCACCGTCATCCCGGGCACGCTGCCCGAGGAGGAGCTGACGGCGCGGATCGCGGCCGCCGACTCTGCGGTGATCATGAAGCTGGGCCGTACCTTCCCGACCGTCCGGCGGGCGCTGGAGCGGGCCGGGCGACTGGACGACGCCCAGTACGTCGAGCGCGCCTTCATGGCGGGTGAGCGCATCGCGCCGCTCGCCGAGGTCGAGGGGGAGAGCGTCCCCTACTTCTCGGTGGCGGTGCTGCCGAGCAAGGTCGCGCCGCTGGAGCCGGTGGTGCGGCTCGCCGACGGCGTCGGCAGCGTGACCGTGGTCGGCACCGGGCCGGCCGGGCCGCTCTGGCTCACCCCGGAGGCGCGCGGTGCGCTGGCCGAGGCCACCGACCTGGTCGGCTACACCACCTACCTGGACCGGGTGCCGGCCCGGCCGGGGCAGCGGCGGCACGGCTCGGACAACAAGGTGGAGTCCGAGCGCGCCGAGTTCGCCCTGGACCTCGCCCGGCGCGGACACCGGGTCTGCGTCGTGTCCTCGGGTGACCCGGGTGTCTTCGCGATGGCCACGGCCGTGCTGGAGGTCGCCTGCGAGCCGGACTACCGGGACGTCCCGGTGCGGATCGTCCCCGGGATGACCGCCGCCCACGCGGCGGCCTCCCGGGCCGGGGCCCCGCTCGGGCACGACTACGCGGTGGTGTCGCTGTCGGACCGGCTGAAGCCCTGGGAGGTGGTGGCGGCGCGACTGCGCGCCGCGGCCGCGGCGGACCTGGTGCTCGCGCTGTACAACCCGGGCTCGAAGTCCCGCACCACCCAGGTCGGCCTGGCCCGGGACCTGCTGCTGGAGTACCGCGCGCCGGAGACCCCGGTGGTGATGGCCCGCGACGTCGGCGGGCCGACCGAGCGGATCCGGATCGTCCGGCTGGGCGAACTGGATCCGGCGCTGGTGGACATGCGGACGATCCTGCTGATCGGCTCCTCGCAGACCCAGGCGGTCGAGCGGGCCGAGGGCGTGGAGGTCGTCTGGACGCCGCGGCGGTACCCGGAGGCGTGACGGCGAACAGATGACAGCTGACAGATGATGAAATCTGTTGGCTGTCATCTGTTCTCTGTTCTCCGTCAGCCGTCAGCCGTCAGCCGTCAGCCGTCGGCTGTCACCGCGTCGGCTTGGTGATCAGCAGCTCGGTGTTGTGGTCCTGACCGGTCCCGAGCAGGGCGGTGACCCTCCCGTTCGGGTCGTTGTACGACAACTCGCGGTACAGCGCCGCCAGGTTGGCGTCCGAGGTGTTGCCGAAGTCCGTCGCGTACGGCGCGGAGGACTCGATCAGCGTGGTGAACAGCGACAGCGTGCCGTCCCCGTTGTCCGCGATCTCGATGATCCGCCCGTGCTGCGGGTAGTCGATGTGCGAGGCGGTGTTGATCTCCCAGAACGCCCGCTCCGGCACCGCGTGGCCGTGCGCCGTGATCTTGTTCATGTGGGTGTGCCCGTTCACCCAGCCGACCACGTTCGGGTAGCGCTGGAGCAGCGCGACCAGCTCGTTGCCGTCGTGCCGCTTCTCGAAGATGTTGCGCGGGTCCGGCAGCAGGTTGCCCATCGAGCCGCTGGTGTGGTGGCTGAAGACCAGGATCACGTCGTCCGTGCTGCCGCCGGTGACCCGCTTCCCGTCGGCGTCGTACCAGTGCCCGCTGTGGTTCTTCAACTGCTGCTCCAGCCAGCGCAGTTGGGCGGTGCCAAGGGAGCCGTCCGCGAACCCGGCCTGGTTGGTGGTGTCCAGGCTGATGCCGACGACCCGCTCCGAGATCCGGAAGGTGTAGTAGAGCTTGCCGCTGCCCACCATGTCCGAGGTGAAGCCGTGCCCGTACGGACCGGCGCCGGTGACGGCCGGGTCGAGGTGGGCCTTGGCGAACTGCTTGAGCGTGAACGGGTGCCGGCGCTCGTCCGGGGTCACCCGGCGCACCGCCTCGCCGTTCGCGAGCAGCTTGGCGAGCAGCAGGACGGCGCCCGCCGGGTCGCGGCGCAGCGAGTCCATCAGCTGCCCGGCGGTCGCGTCGTCGCAGCCCTCCAGTTTGAGCCCGCCGGTGTAGAGGTCGTTCAGCAGCCCGAAGTCGGGCAGCGAGCCCTCGATGCTGTCGTCGTGGTTGCCGACCGTGGTGTACCAGGGGGTCCTCAGGCCCGGCGCGTCGAAGGGGCGGCCGGCCGCCGACAGGAAGCCGGGCACCTGCGGGAAGCCCTTCGCCTTGTAGACGTCCTGGTAGGCGAGTTCGGGGTTCCAGAAGGCCGCGTTCCCGGAGTTCTGGACGCCCTCGTAGCGGTTCGGGTCGCCGGTGTTCTGGGCCATCCGTCCGCCGCCCATGACGGTCAGGTACCAGTCCAGCTCGGCCAGTTCGTGGTTGTCGGTGTTGTCACCGGTGGCCATCACCAGGCTGAACGGCATCCCGGTGTAGGGGCCGCCGTCGAGCGAGTTGACCCGCTCGACGAGGGACGAGACGCCCCGGGCGTTCAGGGCCTCCTGCGGCCGGTACGCGCTGTCGGTGAGCTTGGCGAGGAACTCGAAGCGCACCGGGGACTCGGTGTCCACCAGGTGCAGGTCGCTGAACTGGACGAAGCTGGCCAGCCCGGTGCGGCGGTCGTCCCGCCCGGAGCCCGGCGCCGCGAGATCCCCGCGCACCACCAGCGGCCACCCCGGCCCGGCCGTCAGCCGCTTGTAGGAGCCGGTGCCGACCGGCGTGGCCACCTGCTCCAGGGTCGTCCCGGCGACCTTGACCGCCCGTGCGGCTGTGGTCGTCAGCGCCTGTTCCCGGGCGGCGGCCGAGGCGAGCTGCGCGCCGCCCAGCGACAGGGCCGACCAGGCGGCGGCCACCGACGTACCGGTCAGGAACGTGCGTCGTCTCATGCCTGCCACGAAGAACCCCCACATGCCGATGCCCGGTCGGGAAGGACGTCCCGTCCACCGGGGCTGAGTGTCATGAACCCGCTGCTGGCGGGCCGCCAGATTACCCACGGGTAGCCGTCGGGTGTTAGACCCGTGCGGAGAACTCTTCGGGAACGGGGGGCGGCCCCCCTTCGCAGGCCGCACACGGGTCGCCGGGCGTGGCCGGGCCTGGCGGGGCGCCGAGTTGAGCGGTGTGCTCGCACAGCAGAAGCTCAGCAATACCGTCCGGTGATGTGAAGATCCAACGCTCATACGGGGTGAGAAACGGACAAAAGTGGCGCCATGGCCGTCCATGATTCTGTCGCCATCTCAACCATGAGATATGGTCTGCCGAGTGACAGGCGACTACCTCACCCGTATCGGCACCCTCATCCGTACCGCTCGCCAGCACCGCGGCTGGTCCCAGGCCCAGCTCGGCGAGGCACTCGGCACCAGCCAGAGCGCGGTCAACCGCATTGAGCAGGGAAAGCAGAACGTCAGCCTTGAGATGATCGCGCGCATCGGCGACGCCCTCAACAGCGAGATCGTCTCCCTCGGCTACTCCGGCCCGATGCATCTGCGGGTCACCGGCGGCACCCGCCTCTCCGGCGCCATCGACGTCCGCAGCAGCAAGAACGCCTGCGTCGCCATCCTCTGCGCCTCGCTGCTGACCACCGGCCGCACCACGATCCGCAGCGTCGCCCGGATCGAGGAGGTGTACCGGATCCTCGAGGTGCTCACCAGCATCGGCGTCAGGAGCCGCTGGCTCAACGACGGCCGCGACCTCGAACTCACCCCGCCGGCCGAGCTCGACCTCGCCGCGATGGACGTCGAGGCCGCCCGCCGCACCCGCAGCGTGCTGATGTTCCTCGGCCCGCTGATGCACCGCGCCGAGCGCTTCGCCATCCCGTACGCCGGCGGCTGCGACCTCGGCACCCGCACCGTCCAGCCGCACCTGACCGCGCTGCGCCGCTTCGGCCTGGAGGTCGCCACCACCGGCGGCGCCTACCACGCCTCGGTCGAGCCCGGCGCCCCGATGGACCGTCCGATCGTGCTGACCGAGCGCGGGGACACCGTCACCGAGAACGCCCTGCTGGCCGCCGCGCGGCACGACGGCGTCAGCGTCATCCGCAACGCCTCGCCCAACTACATGGTCCAGGACCTCTGCTTCTTCCTGGAGGAGCTGGGCGTGAAGATCGAGGGCATCGGCACCACCACCCTCACCGTCCACGGCGTCCCGCAGATCGGCTGCGACGTCGACTACACCCCGGCCGAGGACCCGGTGGAGGCGATGAGCCTGCTCGCCGCCGCCGTGGTCACCTCCTCCGAGCTGACGATCCGCCGGGTGCCGATCGAGTTCCTGGAGATCGAACTCGCGGTGCTGGAGGGCATGGGCCTCGACTACGACCGGACCCCGGAGTACCCGGCCCACAACGGCCACACCCGGCTGGTCGACCTCACCGTGCGCCCCTCCAAGCTGACCGCGCCGATCGACACGATCCACCCGATGCCGTTCCCCGGCATCAACATCGACAACGTGCCGTTCTTCGCCGCCATCGCCGCGGCCGCGCACGGCACCACGATGATCCACGACTGGGTCTACGACAACCGCGCGATCTACCTCACCGAGCTGACCCGGCTGGGCGCCGACGTCAAGCTGCTCGACCCGCACCGCGTCCTGGTCCAGGGGCCGACCCGCTGGCGCGCCGCCGAGATGATGTGCCCGCCCGCGCTGCGCCCGGCCGTGGTCATCCTGCTCGCGATGCTCGCCGCCCAGGGCACCTCGGTGCTGCGCAACGTCTACGTCATCAACCGGGGTTACGAGGACCTCGCCGAGCGGCTCAACTCGATCGGCGCCCAGATCGAGACCTTCCGCGACATCTGACGGTCAGTCGGTCAGTCCGTCCGTCCGTCACCGCGCCGGCCGGTCCGCCCGTCGGCCCGCTTACCGGCCCGCTTACCGCTCCGCCTCGCTGAGGCCGGTCAGCAGAACGGCCACGTCCAACCCGGTGTTCAGGTAGTCCACGAACACCGGGTTGTTCAGTGCCCGGGGCGAACGCCGCTCCCGGATCAGCCGGACCGCCTCGGCCGGTCCGTGCCCGAGGTGGACCAGCGCCTGTGCGGCCACCAGGCCGGAGCGGTTGTAGCCGGAGCGGCAGCGCACCAGCGTCCGCCGGCCCCGGCGCACGGCGGACACGGTGAGCTCCGCCGCCTCCTGGACGGCAAGCAGTTGGTCGGGCGAGAGCGGGGCGTCCGGCACCTCCCGGACGACGTGTTCCACTCCGGCGGCCGGGCCGTGCCCGGGGAGTGTGAACAGGCTGACCACCAGGTCGAACTGCCGCCCGACGACCACCGGTTCCAGCTCGCCGCCGGGCGGGGTGCAGTAGTGCCCGCCCATCCAGAGCCCCGGGAAGACCTCGTTCCAGGGCTCGGACGGCCCGTGGGTGTCCCGTTCCTTCTGGCGGGTGCGCATTCCTGCTCCTTCCGGCCCGCCCGTGCGGCGGGAAGGCCTCCTCGCCGGGGCGGCCCAGGACGTCCAACGACGCTGCGGCGGCGACGGGTTCCCGGCCCGCGCAGGTCATCACCAGGGCGGTCCGCCCGCCTCGACGTCGGCCGTCGTCACCGGGCCGTCGTCACCGGGTCGTCGTCATCGGGTCGGTGTCTCCGGGGCATCGTCACCGGGTCGTCGTCTCCGGGTGGTCGAGGGGCGCCGCCGGTCATCCCACCGGGTCGACGCACCAGGGCAGTTGCTCCAACCACCGCACCGCGCCCGGCACGTCCGGCGCGACCGGCACCCCGCCCGGCACCGGCGGGCGCTCCACCACGACCACGGGCAGGCCGAGTTCACGCGCGGCGGTGAGCTTGGGGGCGGTCGCGGCGCCGCCGCTGTCCTTGGTGACGAGCACGTCGATCCGGTGCCCGCGCAGCAGCGCCCGCTCGCCGTCCAGGGTGAACGGACCCCGGTCCAGCACGACTTCGAGCGATCGGGGCAGCGGCGGCTCGGGCGGGTCGACCGAGCGGGACACGAAGTGCAGCCCGTCCAGCCCGGCGAAGGCGGCGATGCCCTGCCGGCCGGAGCTGAGGAAGACCCGGCGTCCGAAGCCGGGCAGGAGTCCGGCCGCGGCCGCCAGCGAGGGGACGCGGTGCCAGCGGTCCCCGGCGACGGGCGCGAAGCCCGGGCGGCGCAGCACCAGCAGCGGCACCCCGGTGGCAGCGGCCGCGAGGGCGGCGTTGTGCGACATCCCGGCGGCGAACGGGTGGGTGGCGTCCACCACGGCGGCCACGGCCTCGGCGCGCAGCCAGTCGGCCAGCCCGTCCGGGCCGCCGAAGCCGCCGATCCGCACCTCCCCGGCGGGCAGCCGGGGCCGGGCGACCCGCCCGGCCAGCGAACTGGTCACCCGCAGGCCCGGCCGGCCGTCCAACGCGGCGGCCAGCGCCCGTCCCTCCGTCGTCCCGCCGAGGACGAGCACATGGCGCGGGGGCCGGGTCGAGGCGGGCCGCGCCGGGATGGATCGTGCCGGGGTGGGCCGGGTCATGCGCCGCAGGGCTCGTGCGGGCGCTCGCGGTCCGCCGAGTAGAGGTGGCTGTCCCGGAACTGCTCCGCGGCGAGGGTGCGGCCGACGATGATGACGGCGGTGCGCACCACGCCCGCCTCCTTGACCTGCCCGGCGATGTCGGCGAGCGTGCCGCGCAGCACCAGCTCGTCCGGCCGGCTGGCCATCGCGACCACGGCGGCCGGGCAGTCGGCGCCGTACTGCGGGAGCAACTGCTCGACCACGTCGTCCACGTACCCGGCGGCCAGGTGCAGCACCAGCAGGGCGCCGCTGCGGCCGAGGGTGGCGAGGTCCTCGCCCTCGGGCATCGGGGTGGCGCGCTTGGCGATCCGGGTCAGGATGACGGTCTGGCCGACGGTCGGCACGGTCAGCTCCCGCTTCAGCGCGGCCGCGGCGGCGGCGAAGGCGGGCACCCCGGGGACCACCTCGTACGGGACGCCGGCCGCGTCCAGCCGGCGCATCTGCTCGGCGACGGCGGAGAACACCGACGGGTCACCGGAGTGCAGCCGGGCCACGTCCTGGCCCGCCTCGTGCGCGGCGACCAGCTCGGCGACGATCCGGTCCAGGGTGAGCTGGGCGGTGTCGACCAGCCGGGCGCCGGGCGGGCACTCGTCCAGCAGCTCGCGCGGGACGAGGCTGCCGGCGTAGAGGCAGACCTCGGCACGGGCCAGCAGGCGCTGGCCGCGCAGGGTGATCAGGTCGGCGGCGCCCGGGCCGGCGCCGATGAAGTAGACGGTCACGAGGCGTCCTCCTGAGGGGTGACGGGCTTGACGGCGGACCACTGGGTGACCGGCATGGCCTGTCGCCACCCGGTGAAGCCGCCCACCGGTACGGCGTGGGCGACGGCCAGCTTGACCAGCTCCCCGCCGTGCCGCCGGTACCACTGCGCGAGCAGCGCCTCGGACTCCAACGTCACGGTGTTGGCGACGAGTCGGCCGCCCGGGCGCAGCGCGGCCCAGCAACTCTCCAGCAGGCCGGGAGCGGTGAGGCCGCCGCCGATGAACACGGCGTCAGGGGTGGGGAGTTCGGTGAGCGCGGCCGGGGCGCGGCCGGTCACCACCCGGAGCCGGGGCACGCCGAGCCGGGCGGCGTTGCGCTCGATCCGCTCGGCCCGCACCGGGTCGCGCTCGATGCTGACGGCCCGGCAGTCCCGGTGGGCGCGCAGCCACTCGACGGCGATCGAGCCGGAGCCGCCGCCGACGTCCCAGAGCAGTTCGCCGGGGGAGGGGGCGAGGGTGGCGAGGGTGGCGGCGCGGACGTGCCGCTTGGTGAGCTGGCCGTCGCTCTCGTACGCGTCGTCGGGCAGGCCGGGGACGAGCGAGCCGCGCGGACCGTCGCCGAGTTCGACGGCGACGAGGTTCAGCGCCTCGCCGGGCGGGTGCGGCCAGTCCTCGGCGCGGCCGTCGAGCTGCCGTTCCGCGGCGTGGCCGAGCCGCTCCAGCACGCGCAGCCGGGCGGTGCCGAAGCCGTGCTCGGTGAGCAGCGCGGCGACGGTGGCCGGGCTGGTGGCGTCGGCGCTGAGCACCAGCAGGCGGCGGCCGGGGTGCAGGGCGAGCGCGAGGGCGGCCGGCGGGCGGCCGACCAGGCTGACCACCTCGGTCGCCTCCAGCGGCCAGCCGAGCCGGGCACAGGCGTAGGAGACGGAGGACGGGTGCGGCAGGACGCGCAGCCGTTCGGCGCCGACGACCTCGGCGAGGGTCCGGCCGATGCCGAAGAACATCGGGTCGCCGCTGGCCAGCACGGCGAGGCGGCGGCCGGCGTGTTCGGCGAGCAGCCCGGGGACGGCCGGGCGCAGCGGGGACGGCCAGGCGACGCGCTCGGCGCCGACCGCGTCGTGCGGGAGCAGCTCCAGCTGCCGGGGGCCGCCGATGACCACCTGGGCGGACTCCAGCGCGGCCCGGGAGACGGCGGCCAGGCCGGGCCAGCCGTCGGCCCCGATCCCGACGACGGTGATCGGAGGGGGCAGCTCGGGCACCGGGTGGCTCCTCGTGGGTCGTTCCTGCTGGTCGGGGCAGCCTACCTGGCGGTATCAGCCGTCACCCGCCCGCCCTCGACGGGTCCGCGCGCTCCCCGGACCCTTCCCCGGCTCAGTCCCGGCGCGGCGCCTCCCGGGCCGCTCCGCACCAGTCCCCGGAGGCGATCAGCGCCGGCCGTGCCCGCAGCCGGGCCGCGGCCGCCGGTCCGGCGAGGTACACCCATGCCGTGCGCCGTTCGTCCGCCGCCGTCCGCACCACCGCCCGCCGGCGCACGTACAGCCCGGTGCCGTCCGCCCGGCAGTCCTCCAGCCGGTCGAGTGCCGCGAGCGCCCCGGAGTAGGCGTCCGGCCGTACGGTGATCAGCTCGCCGACGATCCGGCGCCCGGGAGCCGGGTCCGGGACCGCGTACGGGAAGCCCGGTCCGTCGTGCAGGGCCGCGCCCTCCAGCACCGCCGGGAGGACCTCGGCGCAGCGCCCGGCCAGGTGGGCGGTGTGGTTGCGGCCGCCGCTGCGCAGCGTGCCGTACACGAAGAACGGCAGGGCCGCCGTGCCGGCCGACGGGTCCTCCTCGGTCGCGGACACGCTTCCGACCTCCTCGCTGGGGGAGCGCCCACGGTACGTCCTGCCGACCGAGGGGTGGAACCCACTGGCGCGCGGGGGCGTCGATGCGCTGTCATATCGGATGTTCGGCCAGCACCGTCCTAGGGGGACACACATGACATCGCCCGCCTCGCCGTCACCGGCAACGACCCCCGGGAGCACTCCCGCCGGCTCCGCGGCCCCCGGCGCGACCACCGCGACCCCGGCCGCCGCCCGCCTCTCCGGCGGGGTCTGGCTGGCCCTCGCGGTGGTCTACGTCGTCTGGGGCTCCACCTACCTCGCGATCCGGATCGCGGTCGAGACGATGCCCTCGTTCTTCTCCGCCGCCGCCCGCTTCCTCACCGCCGGCCTGCTGCTGGTCGGTTACCTGCTGATCCGCCAGGGCCCGGCCGGACTGCGGGTGAGCCGCCGGCAGCTGGCCTCCGCCGCCCTGGTCGGCCTGCTGCTGCTGACCGGCGGCAACGGCCTGGTGGTGCTCGGCGAGACCTCCGTCCCCTCGGGGCTGGCCGCGCTGCTGGTGGCCGCCGTCCCGCTCTGGATGGTCGTGCTGACGGCCTTCGGCGGCGGCGAGCGCCCGAAGCGCCCCGAGCTCGCCGGGGTGCTGCTCGGTCTGGTGGGCCTCGGGGTGCTGTCCGCCCCCGCGATCGGCGGGTCGATCGAGCCGCTCGGGGTGATCCTGATCATCGGCGCCACGCTGAGCTGGGCGGCCGGGTCGTTCGCCAGCAAGAAGGTCCCGATGCCGGGCAACGTGCTCGCCGCGAGCGCCTACCAGATGCTGGCCGGCGGCCTGGCCGACCTGCTGGTCGGGCTGGCCCGCGGCGAGCAGCACGGGCTGGACCTCGGGGCCGTCTCCGGCCGGTCCTGGCTGGCCCTCGGCTACCTGGTGCTGTTCGGGTCGCTGCTCGCCTTCACCGCGTACGCCTGGCTGCTGCGCTCGGCGCCGCTGACCCTGGTCGCCACCTACGCGTACGTGAACCCGGTGGTCGCGGTGCTGCTGGGCTGGCTGATCCTGGCCGAGCCGCTGACCGGTCCGACGCTGGCCGGCGGGGCGATCGTGGTGGTGGGGGTGTGCCTGGTGGTGAGCGTCAGCCGGCGGTCGGGGGGCCGGCGGCCGGGCGGTCCCGGGCGACCCGCCCGGTCGTGGTCCGCCCGGAAGTGAGCGGGACACCGCCGCACGCTCCGGCGGGCCGATCCGGCCGATCCGGCTGACCCGACCGACCCGCCACGGGCGGCCCGGCGCCGCGGCTCACAGCGCGTGCGGCGGCTTCCCCGTCCACCAGTTCCCCGGTGCCTCGGGGTCGCGGCTGGTCCAGTACTCGACGAGCGCGGCGCTGAACTCGGCGGCGGACAGCCGCCCGTCCCCGTCGCGGTCGAGGCGGCGGAAGGCCTCGTCGGCCTCGTCGCGGCAGAGCCCGGCGAAGTGGCCGCGCTGGAAGACGAAGAACTCGCCGGCGTCCACCGTCCCGCTGCGGTCCGTGTCGGCGACGGCCAGGAAGGCCGCGGCCAGGGCGCCCAGGACCTCCCGGGCGGCGTCCGGGTCGTCGGCGAGCGCGGCGGTCGAGGCGATGAACTGCTCGCGGGTGATCGCCTCGGTCCGGGCCCGCCGGCCGGCCAGGTGCAGGTCGTGCCAGATGGTCAGGTAGGCGCGGACGATGACGGCCTCCGCCTCCGAGCCCTCCTGGTGGCCGAGCGAGCGGGCGACCGAGTGGCCCATCAGCACGTGGTCCCGCTCGGTGAGCAGGCCGTCCCCGTCGGCATCGAGGTGGTCGAAACCGTGATTGATCTTGGCGATGAGCAGGTCGTCCGACAAGGCGCCTCCTTCGGTGGTGAGCTCCGCGGCTCAGGTCCCGGTTCCGGCTCAGGTCCCGATTCCGGCCCGGGCCCCGGCGCCGGCACGGATGCCGACGTCGACTCCGACTCCGACCCCGGACTCCGGCGTCCGTCCCGGCCCGCGGCGCGCTGAGCGATGTCACGTCGCCAGCACGCTAACGCCTTGAGCCACGCCCGCGCAGCAGAACGACGGTCGAACAGATGCTCCCTCCGGTCCTGCTCGATCCCCGTCCGACCCGGGCTCAGCCCTCCTGGTGGTCGGCCCAGACGTACGTCACCGGCAGCAGCTCCCGCACCGGCACGGTGCGCGGTCCGGCGCCGTCCGCGACGATGACGCCGGCCTCCGGGAAGTAGTCGAGCAGTACCTGGCGGCAGCGTCCGCAGGGCGGAATCACCCCGCGCCCGCGGTCGCCCACCGCCACCACGGTGGTGAGGTCGTACGCCCCCTGGCCCGCGGCCGCACCGATCAGCACCAGTTCCGCGCACGGGCCGCCGGTGAAGTGGTAGGCGTTCACCGCCGTGATGATCCGACCGTCGGCATTGCGGCCGGCCGCCGCCACGGTGTGGTTGTCGCCGCGCGTGTACCGCCGGGCGACCTCGAGCGCAGCCTCGACGAGCTCGCGGTCGACGGCCGGCGGAGCCTCGGCCCCGCTACCGTCGGCTCCGGGACCGTCAGCTCCGCGACCGTCGGCCTCGCGACCGTCGGCTCCGGGGCCGGTGCCGGACGTCGTCATCGTCACTCCCTCCTGCCCGGACCTCGAATCCGGGCCGCTCCGGGCACGACCGTACCGGCCAGGAGGCGCGGCCCCCCGCCCCGGGCCTCAGTGCACCGCCGCCAGCAGCTCCCGGGTGTACTCGGTGTGCGGCGCGTCGAACAGCCGGTCCCGGTCGGTCGTCTCGACCAGCCGCCCCCGGTGCATGACCGCGACCCGGTCGCAGAAGTGCCGGACCACCGCGAGGTCGTGCGAGACGAACAGGAACGCGACGCCGAGCCGCTCGCGCAGCTCCATCAGCAGGTTGAGCACCTGCGCCTGCACCGACACGTCGAGCGCCGAGACCGGCTCGTCCGCGATGATCAGCCGCGGCTCGGGCGCCAGCGCCCGGGCGATGCCGATCCGTTGGCGCTGCCCGCCGGAGAACTCGTGCGGGTAGCGGTCCAGGTGCCCGGCGGTCAGCCCGACCTGTTCCAACAGCTCGGCCGAGCGCTCCCGCCGCTGCTCCGCCGTCAGCGCGGTGTGCAGGCGCAGCGGGGTGTCGAGGGTCTGGGCGACGGTGCGGCGCGGGTTGAGCGAGGCGTACGGGTCCTGGAACACCAGCTGGATCTCCCGGCTGAGCCGCCGGCGCAGCTCCCGGTCCGGGCGGGTGGCGTCCCGGCCGTCGTACCGGACCCGCCCGCCGGTGGGCCGCTGCAGTCCGGCCAGCACCCGGGAGGTGGTGGACTTGCCGGAGCCGGACTCGCCGACCAGCCCGAGCGACTCGCCGGGCGCGATCCGCAGGCCCACCCCGTCGACGGCCCGTACCGGCTCGGCCCGCAGCGAGGGGAGGCGCCGTCGTCCGGGGAAGTGCACCGAGAGGTCCTCCACCTCGACCAGCCACCCCCCGGGCTGCCGGGCCGCCCCGGGGACGGGTCGGGGTGCGAACACCCGGGTGGGGGACGGGTCGTCGACCGTCGGCAGGGCGGTGCCCGGTACGGAGTCCAGGCGCAGCGCCGCGCCCACCAGCGCGCGGGTGTACGGCCGGCGCGGGGCGGCCAGCAGTTCGGTGGTCGGCGCGGACTCCACCTCGGCCCCGCCGCGCAGCACCAGGGTGCGGTCGGTCGTCCCCGCGACCACCCCGAGGTCGTGGCTGACCAGCAGCACCGCCGTGCCGCGCTCGCGCTGCAACTCGCCCAGCAGGTCCAGGACCTGCCGCTGGACCCGGGCGTCCAGCGCGGTGGTCGGCTCGTCCGCGATGAGCAGCCGGGGTTCGTTGACCAGCGCCATCGCGATCATCACCCGCTGCCGCATCCCGCCGGAGAACTGGTGCGGGTAGTCGCGCAGCCGGGCGGCGGGGATGCCGACCCGGTCGAGCATGGCGGCCGCCCGACGCCGGGCCTCGGCGCGCCCGGCCTCCGGGTGGTGCAGCCGGTACATCTCGGCGAGTTGGGCGCCGACACCGTGGAAGGGGCTGAGCGAGGTGAGCGCGTCCTGGAAGACCAGGGCCGCCGAACCGCCCTGCACCCGGCGCAGCACCGACTCCCCGGCGCCCACCAACTCCTGTCCGCCGAGGCGGATCGAGCCGCTGACGGTGGTGGTCCGCGGGTCGTGCAGGCCGAGGACGGCCAGTCCGACGGTGGACTTCCCGGAGCCCGACTCGCCCACCAGGCCCAGGACTTCACCCGCCGCGAGGTCGAAGGACAGGCCCCGGACGGCGGTCACCGGCCCGCCGCCGCGCGGATCGGCGAACTCGACCGTGAGGTCCCGCACGCTGAGCACCGGCTCGGCCTCCACCGTACGACCACCCCGGGAATCAAGAGACTTCATCGAATCGGCTCCCCTCAGTTCAGCCGGATGCGCGGGTCGAGCCAGGCCACCGCCAGGTCCGCCAGCGCGACGAACAGCACCACGAAGCAGGCGGCCAGCAGCACCGTGCCGACCACGGCCGGCAGGTCCTGCCCGGACACCGCCTCGGCGGCGAACCGCCCGACCCCGTTCAGCCCGAAGACCGTCTCGGTGATCACCGCCCCGCCCAGCAGCACCCCGGCCTCCAGGCCGAGCAGCTGCACCAGCGGCCCGGCGGCGCCGCGCGAGGTGTACTTCAGGTGGGCGCGCAGCCGTCCCAGCCCCTTGGCGCGGGCCGTCCGGACGTACTCCTCGTCCATCGTCTCCAGCAACTGGGAGCGCGAAAGCCGGGCGAAGACCGCCGAGTTGACGAAGCCGAGGACGAGCCAGGGGAGCAGCATCCCGCCCGCCCAGGCGGCCGGGTCCTCGCCCGGCGGGGTGTAGGAGGGCAGTGGCAGCAGGCCCGTCGAGTACACCAGCGCCCACTGGGCGATGTACCCGAGGAAGTAGATCTGGACGCTCGCGCCGACCAGGGTGAAACCGGACAGCAGCCGGTCGGTGCGGCGGCCGTGCCGCAGCGCCGAGACGAATCCGGTGCCCAGACCGAGCACCAGCAGGACGGCGAGCGCCCCGGCGGTCAGCGAGAAGGTGACCGGCAGGTGGTCGGCCAGCGCCTCCGTGACGGGCTGGTGCAGCCGGTAGGAGTACCCGAGGCAGGGGGCGGCGCAGTGGATGACCGTGCCGTCCACGTCGCTGATGTCCCGCCCGGCCACGACGCCGACCAGGTAGTCGGTGTACTGGGCGAGCAGCGGCTGGTCCAGGCCCATGCTCTGGCGCACCGCGGCGATCTGCCCGCTGTCGCAGCGCGGGCCGCAGGCGGCCCGGGCCGGGTCGGCGGGCGCGGCGTAGAACAGGGCGAAGGCGGCGGCGGAGACCGCGACCAGGACGGCGAGCGCCTGGAGGGTCCGCCGCAGGGCGAAGGAGAGCATGGCCGATCCGGGGTCGACGGGACGGAGGAGGGAACGGAAGGCGGGACGGCGGGAGAGGGGGCCGAGGCGGCGGGGTCCGGATCGAGCGGAACCGGTCCCCGCCGCCTCGGGCTCCGGCGTCAGGACTTCAGGTACAGCCAGGTCAGCCCGACCGCCCCGTAGATCGGGTGGATGAACGCCCCGCCGACGTTGCTGCCGCGCAACTGGTTGGTGGTCGGGTAGGCGAGGGGCAGCACCGGCAGGTCCTTCATCACGGTCTGCTCCAGCGCGTACAGCTCCTTGGCCTTCGCGCGCGGCTCGCCGATCTGGTTGATCCGGTCGATCTCCTTGTCCACCTCCGGGTTGCGGTAGCGCGCCGAGTTGACGTCGCTGCCGGCCCGGCCGTCGAAGGAGAACGGGATCAGGGTGGACGGGGTCGGCCAGTCGACCGAACTGGTCTCCTCGAACAGGTCGTACGGCGAGTCGGCGCGGTGCACCTCGTCCAGGAAGGCCTTGGGGTCGATCGGCTTGGGCACCACGGTGAGGCCCGCCTTGGCGAAGCCGTCCACCAGGACCTGGGCGACCCGCTGCCCGTTCGGGGTGTTCTTGTAGGCGTAGGTCAGGCTCGACGGCGCCTGCTTGGCCTTGGCGAGCTCGGCCTTGGCGGCCTCCGGGTCACCCTCGGGCCTGGCCGGGTAGAGGTCGTACTTCTGCCAGTCGATCAGCGCGGGCGAGCTGAGCGTGGTGGCCGACTCACCGATCCGGGAGCCGCCCTGCACCTGCCGGGCCTGCTGGCGCGGGTAGGCCAGGTTGAGCGCCTTGCGCACCTCGAGGTCCGGCACCCGCTCGTTGTTGACCACCAGCTGGGTGACGAACGCGCCCTGGCGGCCGGAGACGACGAGCTCCTTGGCCTTCGGGTCGGTGTCGGCGGCCTGGTACAGCTCGGGGGAGAGGGTGTCACTGGCGGTGGTGGCGTCGGCGCCGCCGTCGCGCCCGGAGAGGATCTGCTGGTTGAGGTTGAGCGCCTCCTTGCCGTACGTGAACACGAACTTGTCCGGGTACTGGTTGCGGACGGGGTCGGTCTCCGCCTTCCAGGCCGGGTTGCGCTCCAGCACCATCCGGGTGTTCTGGACGTGCTCGACGATCCGGTACGGGCCGGTGGCGAACGGCAGCCGGTCGTAGTCCGTCCCGGTGTCCTTGTCCCGGCGCACGGGCGAGGACGAGGACTGCGCGGCCATGTACGGGACGTCCGCCTGCGGCTGCGGGAAGTGGAACACGAGGGTGCGCTCGTCCGGAGTCTCGATCGCGTCGAGGTCGCCGGACTGCGGCCCGGCGTACTTGGCCCGCGCCGCCTCGTAGTCCGGCGCGCCGGTGAGCCACTGCGGCCAGTACGGCGGGCCGACCTCGTAGCCCTTGCCGAAGGTGCGCTCGATGCCGTACTTGACGTCCTGGGCGGTGATCGGCTTGCCGTCCTCCCAGGCCACACCCTCCTTGAGCCGGTACGTCCAGGTGCGCCCGCCGTCGGCCGGGGTGCCGGTGTCGGTCGCCAGGTCGCCGACCAACTTCGCCTTGCCGTCGACGATCTGATACTGCGTCAGCTGGCGGCCCCAGAGTAGCGAGGCGTTGTAGGCGGCGCCCGCGTAGACCTTCTGCGGGTCCAGGTGGCGGAACTCGACGCTGTTGTACACGTTCACCGTGCCGCCCGGGCGGGCGCCGGGAACGGCCGGGGCGGGGCCGGCGCTGTCCTTCTCGGTGCCGAGCGCGGCGGTCAGCGGGGAGGTCTCCTTGGCCGGGGCGCCGCCCGCGGCGGAGCCGGTGCTGCCCGCGCCGGCCGAGCAGGAGGTCGCCAGCAGGGCGGTGGCGATGACGGCGAGCGACGGTCTGGTCCAGCGCATGGCGAATCCCTCGGGGTTGATCGGGGCGATCGAGTGGGCGAACGGGCGGAATGCAGGGGTCAGCGGCCGCGGCGCGGGTCCAGCGCGTCCCGGACGGCGTCGCCGAGCAGGTTGAAGGCGAGCACGAAGAGCAGCAGTGCCGCGCCGGGGAAGACCAGATAGGTCGGGTCGGCCTGGAACACCTCCGAGCCGCGGGCGATCATCCGGCCCCAGTCGGGCACCGGCTCGGTGACGCCGACGCCGAGGAAGGACAGCGCGGCCTCGGAGGCGACGAAGGTGGGCACCGCCATGGTGGCGTGCACCAGCAACTGGGACCGGACGTTCGGGAGCAGTTCGTGGACGACGACGTGGAACCGGCTCGCCCCCTGCGCCCGGGCGGACTGCACGAAATCCCTTTCCCGGAGCGACCGGACGGTGGCCCGGAGGGAAAGCGCCAGCGGAATCCAGCCGAACGCGGAGAAAACCAGGATCAGCACCAGGAACTGCATCCACTCCGGTTCCGCGCCGCCCGGATCGACCAGTCGGGACTGGATCACCGGGCTCAGCGCGAGCAGCAGGAGCAGCGTCGGAAAGGCCAGCAGCACATTGGCGAGAAAGCCGAACAACCGGTCCGCGATTCCGCCGAGATAACCGACCGCGACCCCGGCCAGCACGCCCAGCGTGGTGGTCACGGCGGCCGCGGCGAGGGCGATCAGCAGCGAGGTGCGGATGCCGTACAGCAACTGGGTCAGCACGTCCCGACCGAGGCCCGGCTCCAGGCCGAACCAGAACTCGCCGGAGATCCCGCCGTTCGGCAGCATCGGCAGGCCACCGTCGCTGAGCAGGCCGGGAGCGTTCTGGCCGTAGTGCTCGACCGGGTTCTTCCCGTACAGGGCGGCGATCAGCGGGGCGGCCAGGGCGAGCACCAGGAACAGCAGCACGACGACCGCCGCGACGGCACCGACCCGGTCGTGCACGATCCGGCGCAGCAGGCTCGGAGCGGCGGGCCCGGAGGCCCGGCCGGAAACTGCGACTGTGTCGACCGCTGCCATGAGAGGCGTACTCCCCGAATTTCTCCGCCGCCCCGTGGGTGAGGGTGCGCTGGTGGGCATTTCCGAAGCGGCCCCCGGGGTTTCCGGGCGGCCGTTCGAGCCACATCAGACCGGATGCGTCCGAGGTTCCGCAAATCACCGGAAGACGCCCCGGCGGAATTCCTGCCGGACTGTTTCGGGAATTGTGGCGGCTTCATTTCCCTGCAACACGGCCGTTGCAGAAGAACGGACATAACCGCCTGAACCGGGCGGCCCGTTCCGCATTCTGAGACCTCCGCCACAGTCCCCGCGGTGTTGGTACGATCCCGGTGGACCGCGACTGGCGCGTAGGGATGGAATCGACCATCGGGAAGCGGTCCCGTGAATCCTCACGTCTGTTGCCGAGCGCCTGGGCCATCCGCATCCCCGTCAGGAGACCGCCATGGCCCCGTCCGACCGGACGCCCCACACCGCAGCCGCGCCCGCGGCCGACACCGCCTTCCGCAGCGCCCTGGACGTCGTGGCCGGCGTCGAGCCGCGGATCGCCGCCGCCATCGGCCGGGAGCTGGAGGACCAGCGCGCCTCGCTCAAGCTGATCGCCAGCGAGAACTACGCCTCCCCGGCCGTGCTGCTCGCCATGGGCAACTGGCTCAGCGACAAGTACGCCGAGGGCACCGTCGGCCGCCGCTTCTACGCCGGCTGCCGCAACGTCGACACCGTCGAGGCGATCGCCGCCGAGCACGCCCGCGAGCTGTTCGGCGCCCAACACGCCTACGTCCAGCCGCACTCGGGCATCGACGCCAACCTGACCGCCTTCTGGGCGGTGCTGTCCCAGCGGGTCGAGAGCCCGGCCCTGGAGCGCGCCGCGGTGCGCAACGTCAACGACCTCACCGAGCAGGACTGGGCCGAACTGCGCCAGGAGCTCGGCAACCAGCGCATGCTCGGCATGTCCCTGGACACCGGCGGCCACCTCACCCACGGCTTCCGGCCCAACATCTCGGGCAAGATGTTCGAGCAGCGCAGCTACGGCACCGACCCGGTGACCGGCCTGATCGACTACGACGCGCTGCGCGAGACCGCCCGCGAGTTCCGCCCGCTGATCCTGGTGGCCGGCTACTCCGCCTACCCGCGCCTGGTGGACTTCCGCCGGATGCGGGAGATCGCGGACGAGGTCGGCGCGACCCTCATGGTCGACATGGCACACTTCGCCGGCCTGGTCGCGGGCAAGGTGCTGACCGGCGACCACGACCCGGTGCCGCACGCCCACATCGTCACCACGACCACCCACAAGTCCCTGCGCGGGCCGCGCGGCGGCATGGTGCTCAGCACCACCGAGCTGGCCGAACACGTCGACCGCGGCTGCCCGTTGGTGCTCGGCGGCCCGCTCTCGCACGTGATGGCCGCCAAGGCCGTCGCGCTCGCCGAGGCCCGCCGGCCGGAGTTCCAGGCCTACGCCCGTGCCGTCGTCGACAACGCCCGGGCGCTCGCCGAGGGCCTGCTGCGCCGCGGCGGCACGCTGGTCACCGGCGGCACCGACAACCACCTGGTGCTCGCCGACGTCTCCGGCTACGGCCTGACGGGCCGTCAGGCCGAGGCGGCGCTGCTCGACTCGGGCATCGTCACCAACCGCAACTCCGTCCCGCAGGACCCGAACGGCGCCTGGTACACCTCCGGCGTGCGCCTCGGCACCCCGGCGCTCACCACGCGCGGCCTGGGCGCGGGCGAGATGGACGAGATCGCGGCCCTGATCGACACAGTGCTGCGCGGCACCACCCCGACCGCCGCCGCCAACGGCGCCCCGTCCAAGGCGAACTACGCCCTGGACGAGGCCCTCCGCGACGGCGTCGCCAAGCGCGCCGCCGACCTCCTCGCGCCCTTCCCGCTCTACCCGGGCGTCGACCTGGTCTGACCCGGGCCGAGCCCGAACCCCGGCTCGATCCCGAACCCCGGCTTGGTCCTGAACTCCGGCCCCTCGAGGCGGAGTTAGGGATCGGCCCGGGGGCGGCCCGGTCAGTACTGCAGCGACTTGTACTGCAGGAACTCCTCCAGCCCGTGCCGGCCCAGCTCACGGCCGAGCCCGGAGTTCTTGTAACCGCCGAACGGCGCCAGCGGGTTGAAGCGGCCGCCGTTGAGGTCGACCTGGCCGGTGTCGAGGCGGCGGGCGAAGGCGGCGGCGGTGTCGGTGTCCGCGGCCCAGACGCCGCCGCCCAGTCCGTAGTCCGTGCCGTTGGCGATCTCGACGGCGTGGTCCTCGTCCCGGTAGGCGAGGACGGCGAGCACCGGGCCGAACACCTCCTCCTGGGCCACCGTCATGTCCGGCGTGACGTCGGCGAGGACGGTCGGGCGGACGTAGAAGCCGACGGGCAGTTCGGCCAGCGGCTCCGGCCCGCCGGCCACCAGCCGGGCGCCCTGCGCGAGCGCGCCCTCCAGGTAGCCGCGGACCCGCGCCAGCTGCCGGGCGCTGACCAGCGGTCCGATCCGGGTCTGCGGGTCGGCCGGGTCTCCCGGCAGGTACTTGGCGGCGGCCTTCGCGGCGATCCCGACCGCCTCCTCGTACTGGTCCCGGTGGACCAGCAGCCGGGTCCACGCGCTGCAGGTCTGGCCGGAGTTGGCGAAGGCGTTGGCGACGTTCACGTTCACCGCGCGGGCCAGGTCGGCACCCGGCAGCACCACGTTGGCGGACTTGCCGCCCAGCTCCAGGGCGACCCGCTTCAGCCCCCGTCCGGCCGTCTCGGCGACCAGTCGGCCGACCGCCGTCGAGCCGGTGAACGACACCACGTCCACCCCCGGATGGGCGACGAGCGCCGCGCCGGCGACCGCACCGGTGCCGGTCACCAGGTTGAACACCCCGGCGGGGAAACCGGCTTCGTCCACCAGCCGGGCGAACAGCCGGGCCACCAGCGGGGTGGACTCGGCCGGCTTCAGGACCACCGGGCAGCCGGCCGCCAGCGCCGGCACGACCTTGGCGACGATCTGGTGCAGCGGGTAGTTCCACGGCGTGATCGCCGCGACGACCCCGGCCGGCTCGGCGTGCACCACCGAGTTGCCGATCCGCTCCTCGAAGGGGTACTCGGCCAGCAGGGTCAGGTAGGAGGTCGCCACGGTGAGCGGCAGCCCGGCGTGCACCGCCCCGGCGAAGCCGACCGGGGCGCCCAACTCGGCGACCACGGTGGCGGTGATCTCCGCCTGGGCACCCGCTATCCCGTCCCGCAGCCGGGTCAGCAGCGCGATCCGTTCCCCGCGCGTGGTGGCGGCCCAGCCCCGGGCGGCCCGGCGGGCCGCGGCCACCGCGGCGTCGACGTCGGCTCCGGCGCCGGCCGGGACGGTGGCGAGCACCTGCTCGGTCGCCGGGTTCAGCACCGCGATGGATCCGGAGTCCCCGGAGGGCCGCCAGGCGCCGTCGATGTACTGGTCGCCGTACTCCGCGAACTCCTGCTCCTGCACGGGTCGTCCTCTCAGCTGGTCAGGCGGCTTAACCAACAGCGCTAGTAAGTAGTTCAGTCAAGGCGGCGGGGCGCCCGCGCGCAAGAGCCAATCCCGCCGAGCGGACCGGCCGGTGAGCGGCGGGCGAACCGCACGGTGCGGTCGGCGGACGGTTCGACACCGCCCCGGCCGTCCGAGCGGCAACTCCACGGAGGACGGGCGGCAACTCCACCGGGGGCGAGGTGATCTGAACCCCCGTCCGGCCGCCCGCCGTTGTGCCGCACCGGTCCCGCCCCCGGGAGGGTGGTGACGCAGCGCAATGGTCACGGACGGACCGGAACCATCCGCTCGTCCGGCCGAATTGACGTCCGGCGGTGAACCCGCAGGTACGGCCTGTTCCGGTAATTCGAGGGTCCCGAGGCCTCCTCATCGGGCGGACACGCGCTGTAGATTGCAACGAAGTCCGCGGTGGGGCCCACCGGCGGTGGAGGGACGACGTGTGCGCGGCCGGACGGCCCGGTTCGTCCCCGAGATCCGACGGGCCGCCCCCGCGCCGAGGTGTGGCTCAGAACCCCCAGGTCTTCCCGTACCGCTAAGGAGCATCCCGTGACCGACACCGCGTTGAAGGGCGAATCGCAAGGGCCCGGTGCACCGACCGTGTTGGAGGACGTGCCGGGGTGGTTCTGGGACCACGACCGGCACTCCTTCGGGTGGTTCCTGGGCCGGCAGACCGAGCGCGGCGTGACGGGCGACCTGATGGAGATGGGCGCCTACCTCGGGCGCAGCGCGATCGTCATCGGCGACCACCTGGAACCCGGCGAGACCTTCACCGTCTGTGACCTGTTCGACTCGGACGCACCGGACGACGAGAACTCCGACGAGATGGACCTCTCCTACCGCAAGACGCTGACCCGCGCCGCCTTCGAGACCAACTACCTGGCCTTCCACGACGCCCTGCCGGAGATCATCCAGGCGCCGACCTCGGCGCTCGCGGGCGGCCGGGTCGCGGCCGGGGCGTTCCGCTTCATCCACATCGACGCCTCGCACCTCTACGAGCACGTGGTGGGCGACCTCCAGGTGGCCCGGGTCGCGCTCCAGGACCAGGGCGTCGTGGTGCTGGACGACTACCGGGCCCAGCACACCCCCGGTGTCGCGGCGGCGACCTGGGAGGCGGTGTTCAACCACGGCCTCAAGCCGATCATGCTCACCGAGTGCAAGTTCTACGGCACGTGGGGCGACCCGGAGCCGTTCCAGCGGGACCTGCTCGACCGGGTGGACCTCGCCGCCGGCTGTCACCTGAGCACCGAGACCCTGAACGGCCGGCGGCTGCTGCGGATGACCGGCGACTCGGAGGGCATCGGGCCGTTCCGCGGCTCCCGCCACGCACCGCGCCCGGGCAGTGGGCGGCCCGAGTCCCGCGGCCCGCTCCGGGCGGGCGAGGGCCAGGCCGCGATCGACCTCGCGGTCCGCCGGGCCCGCGCCGCCGAGGCGCGCCGCCCGGTCAACGTCGCCAAGCGCGCCGTCAAGGAACTGCTGCCCCCGGTCGTCACCTCCGCGATCCGCCGCGTCCGCCGCGGCTGACGCCGGCTCCCGCCCGCCACCGGCCCCCGCCGACGCCGAAGGGCCGGTCGGAAGCCCGACCGGCCCTTCGAAGCACGTACCGCCCGCTCAGACCCGCGAGGGCTCCGCCTCCCCGGCGGCGGCCTCGGCGGCCGCCTCCGCGTCCAGCTCACGGCGCACCTCGGCCAGCGAGGGGTTCGCCCAGGAGCTGGCGACGCCCCAGTAGTAGAACGCCAGCCCGATCGCGGCGACGATCAGCAGGTCCCAGCCCTCCGGCAGGTAGCCGTGGCCGCCGAAGTCGGAGCTGCCGGCCCAGGAGACCCCGGCCATCACGAACAGGTAGGCGACCATCCAGGCACCCGCCTTCAGGTGCGGCTTCAGCTCGGTGAGCGGCTTGCGCAGCTCGTACCAGGCCCAGATCGGCACGCCGGCGGCCATCAGCAGGATGACCTTGCCGGTGAGCGGCCAGCGGGCCCAGTAGAGCACCAGCGAGCCGAAGACCATGGCGATCGGGGCGATCACCGGCATGGCCTTGAGCTTGACCGGCCGCTTGAGGTCCGGGGCGAGGCGGCGCAGCGACATCACGGCGACCGGGCCGGTGATGTACGAGATCACGGTGGCCACCGAGACGATCTCGGCCAGCGAGCCCCAGCCGCGGAAGACCGCGAGGAACAGGAAGGCGACCACCAGGTTCAGCACCAGCGCCGGGCGCGGGATGCCGGTCTTGGCGTCGACCCTGCCGAACAGCTTCGGCAGGTGGCCGTTCTCCTGCACGCCGTGGATCATGCGCGAGGTGGTGGCGGCGTAGATCATGCCGGTGCCGGACGGCGAGACGAAGGCGTCCGCGTACAGCAGCAGGGCGAGCCAGTTGATGCCCCAGGCGATCGCCAGGTCGGCCAGCGGGGAGGTGTAGGAGAGGCTGCTCCAGCCCTGCGACAGGTCGGCGGCCGGGATGGCGCCGATGAACGCGATCTGCAGCGCGACGTAGATGACCAGGGCGATCAGGATCGAGCCGATGACCGCCTTCGGCAGCGACTTGCCGGGGTTGCGGGCCTCGCCGGCCAGGTTGAGCGGCGACTGGAACCCGTTGAAGGCCCAGACGATGCCGGAGACGGCGACGGCGGTGAAGACCGCGCTCCAGCCGTTCGGGGCGAAACCGCCGTGGTCGGTGAAGTGCGAGGTGTCGAAGTGCGCGAGGAGCAGCGCGCCGGCGGTGACGGTCGGCACGACGACCTTGAACACGGTGATCGCCGTGTTGGTCTTGGCGAAGAGCGTGATCGCGAACCAGTTCAGGGCGAAGTAGACCAGCAGCAGCACGCTGGCCAGCGCCACACCGCTGAGGGTGAGCTCCTTGCCGTCGTACAGCCCCTTGGCCCAGTCGAAGTGCCAGGAGCTCATGTACTGGACGGAGGCGGTGGCCTCACCCGGGATGACCGAGACGATGGCGATCCAGTTGGCCCAGGCGGCCAGGTAGCCGGCCAGCGAGCCGTGCGAGTACTGCCCGTACCGGACCATGCCGCCGGCCTTGGGGAACATCGAGCCCAGCTCGCTGTACGTGAGGGCGATGGTGAGCGCCACGGCGGCGCCGATCACCCAGGCGAGGATCGAGGCGGGGCCGGCCAGCCTGGCCGCCCGCTCGGCGCCGAACAACCAGCCGGATCCGATGATCGACCCCAGCCCGACCGCGGTCAGGCTGATGGTGCCGAGCGATCGGCGGTAGTTCTGGTGTGATGCCGTCGACGATTCGGGCTCACTCAACGTATCGGTCCTCTCGCTCGGGGTTCAGCGGTGGTGTCGGGGCTTTTGCGGTTTTGGGTCGGTATTCCGGACAAACCCCAGCAGCCTAGGGTTCGAAAAGGGGCGAAAACCTCAGAGGAAGCTCAAACCACTCGATCGTTGCAATCTCGTGTCCGATTTCCGGACGGGCCCGCTCCGCTCAGCGAGACCGGCGCCACACCGCGACGGGCGGTGGATCAAGGAATGAGGTCGGCGCCGGATCGGAGGGCCGGGCCGGAAAAAGGAAATTCCCCGCGCAATCCTTTCGGATTCCACGGGGAATTTCGATTGTGTCCGAGGGGGGACTTGAACCCCCACGCCCGATAAAGGGCACTAGCACCTCAAGCTAGCGCGTCTGCCATTCCGCCACCCGGACGGGGTGTGTGCTCCGGGGGTTTTTCTCTCGCCCCCTCGGCGACAGAGAGAACATTACCAGGGTTCTGGAGTGCTTCTCACCTGCGTTTCCTCGACGGTGCCCGCGGGCCCGAGGATGGGTCTGCCCGCCGGCCCGACCGCACCCGCCCGCCCACCGGCCCGGCCCACCGCCGCCCCGATGGGACGACCGGTCCGTCCGGGCTGACCGGGCTGACTGGGACGGCTCGCCCGGGCGCTCGAACCCGGCCCGAAGCGATGGTGAGCGCGAAGCAAACGATCGGTTCCGCCCCCACCCGCGATCGATTCCGGACGGAAACGATCCGACACGGGCAACTTGTCGACGGTGCCACGGCCGCACCGACCGCTCTCCTAGCCTCTGTGCACCGAGGGCGCCATGAGCGGATCGCCTGATTCCCGGGTCGCGGACCGAGCGGACGGACGAAGCGGACGAAGGGCGGCTGGACGTGGAGCAGATCAGCGGGACGGCGGAGGCCGAGCCGAGACGCGGCGGCCGGCCCGCCGTCCGCCGCGCGGTCGACGGCCCGGCCGAGGGCGTGTGGCACTTCCGGGAGCCCGCCGTCGAGGCCTCCGTGCCGCGCACCCGTCACGCCGTGCGGGACCGCCTGCTGGCCCAGGGCATGACCGGGGTGCGCTACCAGGAGCTGGTGGACGACGTGCTGCTGATCGTCTCCGAGCTGGTCGGCAACGCGGTGAAGCACGCGGCCGAGCTGTCCCCCGAGGTCACCACCGAGCTGTCGGTGCGCCGGGGCTGGGTGCGGGTCTCGGTCGAGGACGGCGACCCGTACCGGCCGAAGGCGCTGGAGAGCGACACCGGCCGCACCGGCGGGCGCGGACTGCTGCTGGTGAAGAGCGTCACACTGCAGGCCGGCGGGGTGTGCGACGTCGAACACACCGGGGAGGGCGGCAAGGTCATCTGGGCCTCGCTGCCGGTCCCCCCGGAGCCCGAGCGCTGACGGCCGCCCCCGGCGGGGCCCGCGCCCGCACGGAGCGGCCCGTCCCCGCCGGGACGGGCGTCCCCGGGTGTCCGCGGTGGCTACCAGTCCCGCCCGGCGATCTCCCGGATCCCCGGCAGCGCCGCCTCGAAGACCGTCTCGAACCAGACCGAGAACGGCCGCTCCGCCCGCAGCTCGCGCAGTTCCTGCGCGGTCACGAAGGCGTAGTCGTCGACCTCCTCCGGGTCCGGCTCGACCGGCCCGGTGACCAGCCCGACGAACAGGTGGTTCCACTCCCGCTCGATCAGCCCGGAGGCCTCGTCCGGCAGGTCGTAGCGGACCGTCCCGGCCTCGCAGAGCAGGGCCGGGGCGACGCCCAGCTCCTCGGCGGTGCGCCGGGCGGCGGCGACGAACGGCGGCTCGTCCGGGTACGGGTGTCCGCAGCAGGTGTTCGACCAGACGCCGGGGGAGTGGTACTTGCCGAGCGCCCGGCGCTGGAGCAGCAGTCGGCCCTGGCGGTCGAACAGGAAGACCGAGAACGCCCGGTGCAGCCGGCCCGGCATCTGGTGGGCCCAGAGCTTCTCGGCGGTGCCGATCGTGACGCCTTCGTCGTCGACCAGTTCCAGCAGGATCTCGGCGCCGGCGGGGGCGGCGAAGGCCCGCGGGTCGACCGTCACGTCTGTCTCCACGTCCAGACCGCTGTCGATGTCGGCGGCGAAGTGGTTCGGGTCGGTCGGACTCTGGGGCATGGGGCCTCTTTCGGGAGCGGGAGCAACGGGAGCAACGGGTGCGTCTTGTGCACCGGGTGGAGTGCATCGGACGCAGCGGGGGCACCGGCGCCGGCGTCGGTGCCCAGTCTGCCGTATGGGTGGCGGTCCGGACGGGTCCCACGCACATCCGGGCGGATCATGACCACGAGGAGTCCGGATCCGGCCGGAGAAGGGTCCGGGACGTCCACGGAAGGGTCATTGGTCTCGAAGAACAGTTCGGAATCCGTTCCCATCGTGTTCGAACACCGCTCCTCCACCCCACCGTCACCTCGCCGCCTCCGGGTGCGTTCGGGTGGGTCGCCCGGGTCGCCTACCATCACTTACGAAACGCTGCCCGGATCTGTGCCGATTCGGCGCGCCGCCGCCGGGCCCGGCCGAACGCCGGTCCGGGGGCCGACAGCGCGCCGCCGTGACGTCGGCACACCCCGCGCGCACCGCACGACGCACGACGGATCAGGAGACCCCGCATGATCGGCCTCGTTCTGGCAGCCGGCGCCGGCCGCCGGCTGCGCCCGTACACCGACACCCTGCCCAAGGCGCTGGTGCCGGTCGACGGGGAGCGGACCGTCCTGGACCTCACCCTCGGCAACTTCGCCGAGGTCGGACTGCGCGACGCGGCGATCGTCGTCGGCTACCGCAAGGAGGCGGTCCGCGACCGCAAGGACGCCCTGGAGAGCAAGTACGGCGTCAAGCTGCACCTGGTCGAGAACGACAAGGCCGAGGAGTGGAACAACGCCTACTCGCTCTGGTGCGCCCGCGACCTCTTCGCCGAGGGCCTGCTGCTCGCCAACGGCGACACCGTCCACCCGGCCTCCGTCCAGCGCACCATGCTGGAGGGCAACCAGCGGCTCGTCGAGAGCGGCCGAGCCCCCGGCATCCTGCTCGCCCTCGACACGGTGAAGAAGCTCGCCGACGAGGAGATGAAGGTCGTCGTCGACCCGGCCACCGGGATGCGCCGGATCACCAAGCTGATGGACCCGGTCGAGGCGACCGGCGAGTACATCGGCGTCACCGTGATCAACCCGGCCGCCGCCGCCGACCTCACCGACGCGCTGCGCGCCACCTACGAGCGCGACCCGCAGCTGTACTACGAGGACGGCTACCAGGAGATGGTCAACCGGGGCCTGCGGATCGACGTGCAGCCGATCGGCGAGGTCTCCTGGGTCGAGGTCGACAACCACGACGACCTGGCGAAGGCGCGGGAGATCGCGTGCCAGTACTGACCCGACTGGTCCCGTCGCCGCTGTTCGCCGAGATCCGCCCGGGCGCGCTGGACGCGCTCGGCGGCATCCTGGCGGACCAGCGGCTGTCCGCCTCGGGCCGGATCGCGGTGGCGATCAGCAACGGCTCCGGCGCCGCGATGCGGGAGCGCCTGGAGCCGGCCCTGCCCGGCGCCGACTGGTTCAACGTGGACGACGGCAGCCTCGACAGTGCGGTGCGCTTCGCCGAGGAGATGCGCGGCAAGCACTACGACGCGGTCGTCGGCCTCGGCGGCGGCAAGATCATCGACGCCGCCAAGTACGCCGCCGCCCGGGTCGGCCTGCCGGTGGTCGCGGTGGCCACCAACCTGGCCCACGACGGCATCTGCTCGCCGGTCTCCACCCTCGACAACGACGCCGGCCGGGGCTCCTACGGGGTGCCCGGCCCGATCGGCATCATCGTCGACCTGGACGTGATCCGGCAGGCGCCGCAGCGCTTCGTGGCGGCCGGCATCGGGGACGTCGTCTCCAACATCTCGGCCTGCGCGGACTGGGAGTTGTCGCACACGGTCACCGGCGAGCCGGTGGACGGACTGGCCGTCGCGATGGCCCGCTCGGCGGGCGAGAACCTGCTGCGGCACCCGGGGAGCACCCAGGACCAGGACCTCCTGACGGCCCTCGCCGAAGCCCTGGTACTGTCCGGCATCGCGATGAACATCGCGGGCAGCACCCGTCCCTCCTCGGGCGCCTGCCACGAGATCTCGCATGCCCTGGACGTGCTGTACCCCAAGCGTTCCGCCCAGCACGGCGAACAGGTGGGCCTCGGCGCCGCGTTCGCCAGTTTCCTGCGGGGCGAGCGCGAGCTGACCGGACTGATCGTGGAGCGCCTGGCGCACCACGGGCTGCCGGTGACCGCAGCTCAAATCGGTTTCACCGAAGCGGAGTTCACCGAGGCCGTGCACTACGCTCCGAACACCCGCCCGGGGCGCTTCACCATCCTGGAACACCTCGACCTCTCCCCCTCCGCAATCAGGGACGCGTACGCCGACTATGTCCAAGCCGTCAACAGCTGACCCCTCCACCGCGGGCGCCGAGCGGCCCCCGGTGGACCTGACCCGCCGGCCCTCGATCGAGGAACTGCGGGCGGTGATCCACCCGGAGGGCATGCTCCAGCGCCGCAGCGCCGAGCACTGGGCCGGACGCCTGTACATGCGGCGGATCTCGCTGCGGATCACCCGCGTGCTGTCCACCGTGACGGCGATCACGCCCAACGGCCTGACCTACCTGATGATGTTCACCGGCATCCTGGCCGGTGCCGCGCTGGTCCTGCCGGGCATCACCGGCGCCGTCCTGGGCGCCCTGCTGATCCAGGTGTACCTGCTGCTGGACTGCGTGGACGGCGAGGTGGCCCGGTGGCGCCGGCAGACCTCGCTCACCGGCGTCTACCTGGACCGGGTCGGCCACTACATGTCCGAGGCGGCCCTGCTGACCGGCCTCGGCCTGCGTGCCACCGACCTGCTGCACCGCGAGGGCAGCGGCTCGCACTGGGAGTGGGCCTTCCTGGGCACGCTGGCCGCGCTCGGCGCGATCCTGATCAAGTCCGAGACGGACCTGGTGGACGTGGCCCGGGCCCGCAGCGGCATGACCGCCGTCGAGGACAGCGCCTCGGTGCCGCGCTCGTCCTCGGTGGCCAAGGCCCGCAAGGCGGCCTCCCTGCTGAAGTTCCACCGGCTGGTCGGCGCGGTCGAGGCCTCGCTGTTCATCCTGGCGGCCGGGATCGCCGACGCCGTGCACGGCGGGCTGTTCTTCACCCGGCTCGCGGTCGTGGTGCTGGCGGCGATCGCCATGCTGCAGACCGTGCTGCACCTCCTGAGCATCGTCCTTTCGAGCAGGCTGCGATGAACACTGCGATGAACACTGCGATGAACGCCCCGACCACCGCCGAGGACTTCCGCCTCGGCGTGGTCATCATCACCATGGGCAACCGGCCGGTCGAGCTCAACGCCCTGATCGAGTCGGTCCGCGCCCAGGAGGGCCCGGCGGTCGAGTTCGCCGTGGTCGGCCAGGGTGCCGAGCTGCCCCCGCTGCCCGCGGGCGTGCGCACCGTCGTGCTGCCGGAGAACCTCGGCATCCCGGGCGGCCGCAACGTCGGCATCGAGCTGTTCGGCCCGGACGGCCGGGAGGTGGACGCCGTCCTCTTCCTGGACGACGACGGCCTGCTGCCGCGCACCGACTCGGCCCGGTTGCTGCGCGAGGCCTTCACCACCGACCCGGAGCTGGGCATCGTGTCCTTCCGGATCGAGGACCCGGAGACCGGGGTCACCCAGCGCCGGCACGTCCCCCGGCTGCGCGCCAGCGACCCGCTGCGCTCCTCCCGGGTGACCACCTTCCTGGGCGGCGCGAGCGCCGTGCGCTGCAAGGTGTTCGAGCAGGCCGGGCAGCTGCCCGCCGAGTTCTTCTACGCCCACGAGGAGACCGACCTCGCGTGGCGCGCCCTGGACGCCGGCTGGGCCATCGACTACCGGGCGGACGTGGTGCTGCACCACCCCGCCACGTCGCCGGCCCGGCACGCGACCTACTTCCACAACGTGGCCCGCAACAGGGTCTGGCTCGCGAGGCGGAACCTTCCGGCCCCGTTGGTGCCTCTCTATCTGGGAACCTGGTTTCTGCTGACCCTGGCCCGACGCCCCTCCGCGGAGGGGCTGAAGGCCTGGCTGGGCGGATTCCGGGCGGGCTTCCGCGAACCCTGCGGTCCGCGGAAGCCGATGCGATGGCGTACCGTCTGGCGACTGACCAGGATGGGCCGACCTCCGATCATCTGATTGGATCAGACGATCGATCGCCACGGCCGGTGACCACACACCGGCCGGAATCCCCCCGTGATCCCAGTGGATCCCCATCGGCGCAAGGCCGGCGGACCCCCGCCGACCGGCCGCCCCGACCGATCCCGCGCGAAGGACGAATGTGTCGACAGTGAGTGAACCCGTCAGCCTCTCAGCCCCCACGGGGGCGGACGCGGGCCTGACCCCCAAGCAGCTTGCGGACAAGTACGGTCTGTCGGTGAGCGGTGCCCGCCCCGGACTGTTCGCCTACACCAAGCAGCTCTGGAGCCGACGCCACTTCATCTGGGCCTTCGCCACCGCCCGTCTGGTGGCCCAGTACACCGACGCCAAGCTGGGCCAGCTCTGGCAGGTCGTGACCCCGCTGCTCAACTGCGGGGTGTTCTACCTGGTCTTCGGCGTGATCCTGGCGAGCAAGCAGGGCTTCCCCGGGCACACCTACATCTCCTGGCTGTGCATCGGCGTCTTCGTCTTCCAGTTCACCCAGAACGCGGTGCAGTCCGGCACCCGGGCGATCTCCGACAACCTCGGCCTGATCCGGGCGCTGCACTTCCCGCGCGCCAGCCTGCCGATCGCCTTCACCGTGATCCAGCTCCAGCAGCTGCTGATCTCGATGGTCGTCCTGGTCATCACCGTGCTGGCGGGCGGCATCACGCCGGGCAAGACCTGGCTGCTGGTCATCCCGGCGCTGCTGCTGCAGACGCTGTTCAACACCGGTGTCTCGCTGATCTTCGCCCGGATCGGTTCCAAGACCAGCGACATCTCCCAGCTGATCCCGTTCGTGATGCGGGCCTGGATGTTCCTGTCCGGCGTGATGTTCAGCATCCAGGACAAGATCCAGAGCTGGTCGCCCGTCATCCAGAAGATCATGGCCCTCAACCCGGCCTCGGTCTACATGGACCTGGTGCGCCACGCCTTCGCGCCGATCATCTACAACAAGCACCAGCCCGTGCACCAGACCCTGCCGCCGCACCAGTGGACGTACGGCATCGCCTGGGCGGTCGGGATCTTCATCATCGGATACGTCTTCTTCTGGAAGGCCGAGGAGGAGTACGGCCGTGGCTGACACCGACCTGAGCAAGCGCGACGTCGTGACGGACACCAAGGTCGCCCGCGAGCCCACCGTCGTCGTCGACGACGTGCACATCGTCTACCGGGTGCACGGCGCCGGCTCCGGCAAGGGCAGCGCCACCTCGGCGATCAGCCGCATCCTCAGCCGCAAGCGCGGCGCCGGCGTGCGCGAGGTGCACGCGGTGAAGGGCATCAGCTTCACCGCGTACAAGGGCGAGGCGATCGGCCTGATCGGCTCCAACGGCTCCGGCAAGTCGACCATGCTGGCTGCCATCGCGGGCCTGCTGCCGACCGAGAAGGGCGGCATCTACACCAACGGCCAGCCCTCGCTGCTGGGCGTCAACGCGGCCCTGATGAACGAGCTCACCGGTGAGCGCAACGTCATCCTGGGCTGCCTGGCGATGGGCATGACCCCGGCCCAGGTGAAGGCCCGCTACCAGGAGATCGTCGACTTCTCCGGCATCAACGACAAGGGCGACTTCATCTCCCTGCCGATGCGCACCTACTCCTCCGGCATGGGGGCCCGGCTGCGCTTCTCGATCGCCGCCGCCAAGACCCACGACGTGCTGCTGATCGACGAGGCGCTGGCCACCGGTGACCAGGCCTTCCAGCAGCGCAGCAAGAAGCGCATCGACGAGCTGCGCGGCTCCGCCGGTACGGTCTTCCTGGTCAGCCACGACAACAACTCGATCCGCGAGGTCTGCGAGCGGACCATCTGGATCGAGGCCGGCGAGCTGGTCATGGACGGCCCGACCGACGAGGTCGTCGGCCGCTACGAGCGCGGCGAGCGCCCGTAGCCGCCCGCGCGAAAAGCCCTGGCACCGAAGGGCCGGTCCCGGAATACTCCGGAACCGGCCCTTCGGTGTGTCGCCCTACCCCGGGTGGCCCGCCGCCGCGGGGGTGAGCGCCACCGTGCGCCGGGCGGGGCGCTCTTCTCGGGCGCGTCGCGGAGTGTCAGGCTGGGGGCCGCGGGGGCGGTGTGCCGTGCGTGACGCCCGCGCTCGGACGCGTGTCCGAGTCGGACCGGTGGTACCCAGCGGTGTAGAACGGGGGAGTGACTGCAGTGTCGGCTTCGGCCCAGCCCAGAGATACGCCGGTGAACCCGTCCGCGGGGCAGACCCTGGAGAAGGCGGGTGCGGAGAACTTCCCGGTCGCCCCCTTCTTCCTGCCCGCGGCCTGGCGCGACGACCTGATGGCCGTCTACGGCTTCGCCCGGCTGGTCGACGACGCCGGCGACGGCGACCTCGCCGACCCGGCGGCCACCGCCGCCCTGCTCGGGGTCGAGCAGCGGCCCCCCGCCACCCCTTCGGCCCAGTCCGGCCCGCCGAGCCCGGCGGAGGCCTCCTTCCGGCTCGCGCTGCTCGACGGACTGGAGCGGGACCTCGACCGGGTGTTCGAGACGGCGCTGGGCTCCGGCACCGCCGACCGGCCCCGGCACCCCCTGATGGCCCCGCTGGTCCCGCTGGTCGACCGGCACGGCCTGACCCCCGAGCCGTTCCGCCGTCTGATCGAGGCCAACCGGGTGGACCAGACCACCGCCCGCTACGCCACCTACGACGACCTGGTCGGCTACTGCCGGCTCTCCGCGGACCCGGTCGGCCGCCTGGTGCTGGCCATCGCGGGCGTCTCCACCCCTGAGCGGATCGAGCTCTCCGACGCGATCTGCACCGCCCTCCAACTGGTCGAACACCTGCAGGACGTGGCCGAGGACCTCTCCCGCGGCCGGATCTACCTCCCCACCGAGGACCTCGAACGCTTCGGCGTCACTGAGCAGGAGCTCGCCGAGCCCGCCGCGACCGGTGCGGTGCGGGAACTGATCGCCTTCGAGGCCGAACGGGCCCGCACCCTGCTCGACCACGGCGCACCATTGGTAGGTACGGTTCGGGGGAGGCTTCGACTGCTCCTGGCGGGATTCACCGCAGGTGGTTACGCGGCCCTGGCGGCCGTCGAGGACGCCGGGTACGACGTGATCGCCCGGCAGGCGAAGCCGGACAAGCGCCGCCTCGCAGCGAAGGCGGCGGCCATCTTCGCGAAGGGAAGGTGAACGCCCGAGTGGCGGCATCACCACTGGCGTCGGCCCCGGTCATGGCGGCGTACCGGTACTGCGAGGCAGTCACCGGACTGCAGGCACGCAACTTCAGCTACGGCATCCGCCTGCTGCCCGAACCCAAGCGGCTGGCCATGTCGGCCCTGTACGCGCTGGCCCGCCGGGTCGACGACATCGGCGACGGCGACCTCCCGGACGACCGCAAGGCCGAGGCGCTGGTGCGCACCCGGGAACTGGTGGACGAGGTCCGCTCCGGGGCGGTCGCCGAGGACGACACCGACCCGATCAAGGTCGCACTGGCCGACGCGGCCCGGCGCTTCCCGATCCCGCTCGGCGGCTTCGACGAGCTGATCGACGGCGTGGAGATGGACCTCAAGGGCGCCGAGTACCAGACGTACGAGGAGCTGAAGGTCTACTGCCGCTGCGTGGCCGGCGCGATCGGCCGGCTCTCGCTGGGCGTCTACGGCTGCGACGACCCCGAGCGCGGGGCGCACTACGCGGACACCCTGGGCCTGGCCCTGCAGCTCACCAACATCCTGCGCGACCTGCGCGAGGACGCCCTGACCGGCCGCACCTACCTGCCCACCGAGGACCTGGCCCGGTTCGGCTGCGAGCAGGGCTTCGCGCTGCCCAAGCCGCCGGTGGGCGCCGACTTCACCGGACTGGTGGCCTTCGAGGCCGCCCGCGCCCAGGCCGCCTTCGAGGAGGGCCTGCGCCTGCTGCCGATGCTCGACCGCCGCAGCCGCGCCTGCACCGCCGCGATGGCCGGGATCTACCACCGGCTGCTCGGCCGGATCGCCGCCGACCCGGAGTCGGTGCTCCGCGGCCGGGTCTCGCTGCCGGGCTGGGAGAAGGCGTACGTCGCGCTTTCCGGGCTCGCCGGGGGGCGTTCTTGAATCTCGCCACAGTTCTGTCACGCTGTGTCAGCGGGGAATCACATCCGGGTCGGGCCGTGTTGAGCACGATGTCGACCACGAAGGTGCCGGCCGCGAGCGGGCCGGCCACCGCGACCGCCGCCGGGCGGTCCGGCGAGCGCAAGGGGGAGGGCCGATGACCGGGCGAGCCGATCCCGCGCGCCCGGCCGCCGTCGTGGTCGGCGGCGGCCTGGCCGGCATCACCACCGCACTGCGGCTGGCCGAGGCGGGCCACGACGTCACCCTCGCCGAGGGGCGTCCCCGGCTCGGCGGCCTGGCCTTCTCCTTCCAGCGCGGCGAGCTGACCGTCGACAACGGCCAGCACGTCTTCCTGCGCTGCTGCACCGCCTACCGCGGCCTGCTGGAACGCCTCGGCGCCACCCGGATGACCCACCTCCAGGACCGGCTGGACGTCCCGGTGCTCTCCGTCACCGGCCCCGACCGGGCGCCGGTGCGCACCCTCGGCCGACTGCGCCGGGCCGGGCTGCCCGTCCCGCTGCACCTGGCCGGGAGCCTGGCCCGCTATCCGCACCTGTCCCCGGGCGACCGGGCGCGGGTGGTCCGCGGCGCGCTCGCGCTGAACGGCCTGGACCTCGCCGACCCGGCGCTGGACGGCCTCTCCTTCGGCGAGTGGCTGCGCCGCAACGGCCAGAACGCCGCCACCACGGCCGCGCTCTGGGACCTGGTCGGGGTGGCCACCCTGAACGCCCGGGCCGACCAGGTGTCGCTGGCGCTCGCCGCGATGGTGTTCAAGACCGGCCTGCTCTCCGACCCGGGCGCCTCGGACATCGGCATCGCCGCCGTCCCGCTCGGCGTGATCCACCACGACCGGGCGCTCGCGGAGCTGGAGCGCGCCGGCGTGCGCGTCCTGCTGCGCGCCCGGGTAGCGGAGCTCAAGCCCGCCGCGCCCCAGCACGCCGTCCGGCTGGAGGGCGGCGAGCTGCTCACCGCGGACACCGTCGTGCTGGCCGGCGCCCAGGACACCGCGGCGGCCCTGCTGCCCCCCGGCGCCGTCCCCCACCGGTTGGCGGAGCTCGGCACCACGCCGATCCTCAACGTGCACGTGGTCTACGACCGCAAGGTGCTGCGCCGGCCGTTCTTCGCCGCGCTCGGCAGCCCGGTCCAGTGGGTGTTCGACCGGACCACCCACTCGGGCCTGGCGGGCACCCCGATCGGCCGCGCCCACCCCGGCGCGCAGTACCTGGCCCTCTCGCAGTCCGCCGTCCAGGACGAGATCGACCTGCCGGTCGCCGAACTGCGCGACCGCTACCTGCCCGAGCTGGCCCGGCTGCTCCCGGCCGCGGCCGGCGCCGAGGTGCTGGACTTCTTCGTCACCCGGGAGCGCACCGCCACCTTCGACGGGGCCCCGGGCAGCGCCGCGCTGCGTCCCGGGGCCGGGACGGCCGTCCCCGGGCTGCTGCTGGCGGGTGCCTGGACCGCCACCGGCTGGCCCGCGACCATGGAGGGCGCCGTGCGCAGCGGCCACGCCGCCGCCGACGCCGCGCTCGCCGCGGCCGGCGGCCGGGTTCCGGTGGACCGGGGCGACGGGCGGTGGCCCAGGTGACGGCGGGCCCCGGCGCCGGAGAGCCCGCCAGAGCCGACGGGCGTAGCGTCGGCCTCGTCGGACGTACCGACACCGTTCGCCCCGGCACCACCGGCACTGGCACCACTCGCACTGGCACCAGCCGCACCGACAGCACCCGGCCGCCCCGTGCGGTCCGGCCCCACGAGGGAGAGGTAACGCACGTGGAGTCACGCACCGGCATCGCCGTCGGAGGCACGGCGCACGCCGAACCGGTCTCGGTGCCGGAGCTGCTCGCCCGCAGCCGTACGCTCTGCACGCCGCCGCTCCGGGCCGCCGTCGCCCGTCTGGCCGCACCGATGGACACCGTCGCCGCCTACCACTTCGGCTGGATCGACCGGGACGGCACCCCGGTGGAGGGCGACGGCGGCAAGGCCGTGCGCCCGGCCCTGGCGCTGCTGTCGGCCCGGGCGGCCGGTGCGGCGGCCGAGACGGGCGTGCCCGGCGGGGTCGCTGTTGAACTGGTGCACAACTTCTCGCTCCTTCATGATGATCTGATGGACGGCGACGAGACCCGGCGGCACCGGGCCACCGCCTGGACGGTCTTCGGGCCGGCCCAGGCGATCCTGGTCGGCGACGCCCTGGCGACGCTCGGCACGGAGGTGCTGCTCGACGCCGCGCTGACCGGCGGGGCCAGCCCCACCGACGCCGCGCGGGCCGTCCGGCTGCTCACCACGGCGACCCGCCGGCTGATCGACGGCCAGGCGATGGACGTCGCCTTCGAGCAGCGCGACACCGTCACCGTCGCCGAGTGCCTGGAGATGGAGGGCGGCAAGACGGCGGCCCTGCTGTCCGCCGCCTCGGCGATCGGCGCCGTCCTGGCCGGGGCCGACGACCAGGTCTCCGGCGCGCTCGAGCGCTACGGCCACCACCTGGGCCTGGCCTTCCAGGCGGTGGACGACCTGCTCGGCATCTGGGGCGCGACCGAGGTCACCGGCAAGCCGCACTGGGGCGACCTGCGCCAGCGCAAGAAGTCCCTGCCGGTCGCCGCCGCGCTGGCCGAGGGCGGGACCGCCTCCCGCCGGCTGGCCGAGCAGCTCGCGGACCCGAAGGGCCGGGGCGAGGAGGACGAGCCCGAGCTCGCCGCCCGGGCCGCGCTGATCGAGGAGGCCGGCGGCCGCGCCTGGACCCAGGAGGAGGCCCGCCGCCAGCACACGACTGCCCTCGCCGCCCTGGACGAGGTGCCCATGTCCGACGAGGTGCGCGAGCACTTCGTCGCACTCGCCGAATTCGTGGTGGTACGAGAGAGGTGACGTTACGTTGACAGCAACCGCGGACGGCCGGCTCGACCCTGAGTACGATTCCGAGCCGGTCGCGGTGGGCGACCGCCCCCCGACCCTGCTGGGCGCGGGGCGGCGGCAGCCCGAGGACACCGGCCGGCCGCGGCC